>JAHFTZ010000057.1 GCA_023265355.1 Terriglobus sp. | reverse complement strand
GCCTGGCGGGATCGCTCATTTCTGCTGGCTTGCAGAAGGTCATTGTTGATCTCGTCCGGAACAACATGGTGGATGCCATCGACTCCACGGGAGCGAACATCGTCGATCAGGACTTCTTCGAAGCCCTCGGCTTCAAGCACTACATTGCAGGCGACGAGTATAAGTACGGCGGCGGCGATGCCGACCTTCGTGAGTTGATGATCGATCGTATCTACGACACGTTCATCGATGAGGAAGAGCTTCGCATCTGCGATGAGACGACGGAGAAGATCACGAACTCGCTCGAGATTCGTCCGTACTCTTCGCGTGAGTTCATCCAGGAGATGGGACGTTATCTCTCGGAGAACGGACGCACACCCAAGGACGGACAGGCTGATTCGATCGTGCTCGCCTGCTTCGAGAAGAACGTTCCGATCTTCTGCCCGGCATTCTCGGACTGCTCAGCTGGCTTCGGCCTGGTAGCGCATCAGCATGCGCGCCGCGGCAAGGCTGTAGTTTCGATCGACTCTGCCAAGGACTTTTATGAGCTGACGCAGTTGAAGATTGCGAATCCGACCACGGGTCTTTTGATGATCGGTCGCGGCGTCCCAAAGAACTTCGCGCAGGACATCGTTGTGGCTGCGGACATTCTTGGCGTCGAGGCTTCGATGCACAAGTACGCGATCCAGATCACGGTGGCCGATGCACGCGACGGTGCTCTTTCGGGCTCGACGCTGAAGGAAGCTTCGAGCTGGGGCAAGGTCGATCTGACGTATGAGCAGATGGTCTTCGCCGAGGCGACGATTGCGTTCCCGCTGATCGCGGGCTATGCGTATCACAAGGATGCTTACAAGGAGCGCACGGGTAAGAAGTTTGCCCAGGTGCTGGAGCAGCCGGTTACTGTTTAGCTTCTTTCTGTCGTTCAAAAGGGCCGCTCAATCGAGCGGCCCTTTTTCTTTAATGATTTTCAACACCGGCAGCAATTCCAATTAGCGAGGTTTAGTTGGGGTGAGCTTTCCGTCGCGATGGACTTGAAAGGATTTGCCCCCCACGCAGAAGGTGTACTCCCCCTTAGTTTGGGATTCACATCCCCGGTTGACGACGGGCGGCGTGTCCTCCGTGTTTGTTGCGGAATCGTATTCTGCAGGAACGACCACTCTCCCTCGTGAATCGATAAAGCCATACTTTCCTGCTATGAGAACTCGCACGATCCCATGGTGAAAGTCATCGGCGCCATTGTCCATGGTCGCGATGTGACGGAGAACTATCTTGCCCGCTCGATTGACGTAGACCCACCCATCGTCTTCAATTCCAAGCCAAGCTAGATCGTAGCGGTTCCAGTCGAGCTGTTTGATGTATTTCGCCGGGACGAATTGATGACCATTCTGCATTCGTAACGCGCATCTTGGAAATCTCAAGCGCACCATCTCGGCATCAACTATGCATGCATTCGCCTGCGCAAGACTTCTCGTCGCGGTGGTTATGCTGCAAATGATCAGAGCGAGGATGGTCATAGCGAGCAGTGAGTTTGTCAGCCGCACCTTGGACCTCTCAATTAGAAATTTCGATTTTCATAGCTGATCACCTGCTAATGATGATCTTCTGGACAAGTGGTTGCGTTTCGGGTGCTAAGTCGTCAATGTTCAGGGTGACACGGAGCATCTTTTCTGCGGTATCGGTTTGGACATTGCTGTCGCCGAAAAGGGTGACGAGAGGTGCGCCTGCTTCGAGGAAGTCACCCAGCTTAGCGTGCATCTCGATGCCTGCGTGAGCGGAGACGGGGCCGCCGGGGACTTCGCGGCCTGCACCGAGGCGTTGGATGGCCCAGCCGACTTCGGTGCAGTCCATGCTGTGGAGATAACCCGATCTTTCTGCGGTCAGGGTGCGCGTGAAGTTTGGCTTGTGAAAGGCTGCGGGATCTTCGAAGGGAGCGGCATCGCCACCTTGCATCTCCACCATCTCCAGCCATCTTTTATAGGCACTGCCATCATGCAGGAGCGCAAGTGCGCGCTCGCGGCCTGCTTCGGGAGTGGATGCGATGCCGCCCAGGTGAAGCATCCATCCTGCGAGTGTGACGGAGAGTTCGATCACATCGGCGTAGAGCGGGTGCGCGATGCCTCGCAGGATCTCTACGCACTCCCACACCTCGATCCAGTTGCCAGAGAAGCGGCCGAGGGGCTGGTCCATTGTCGTGAGGAGAGCCACCGTGCGCGTATCTGCGCGCTCCCCTATGCCGACGAGCAGGCGGGCGAGGCGTTCGGACTCCTCGAAGGATTTGAGGAAGGCGCCTGAGCCGGTCTTGACGTCGAGCACGAGACCTTGCAGACCAGAGGCGAGCTTCTTGCTCATGATGGACGCGGCGATGAGATTGGGCGACTCGACCGTGCCGGTGTGGTCGCGGAGGGCATAGAGGATGCGGTCGGCGGGGACGAGGTTTTTGGTCTGGCCGATCATGGAGAAGCCACACTGCGCGATGACTTTGCCGAACTCCTGCATTGAGAGCTGCGTGCGAAAGCCGGGGATGGTTTCGAGCTTGTCGAGCGTGCCGCCGGTGTGGCCGAGGGATCGGCCGCTGATCATGGGATCGGCGAGGCCCGCTGCGGCGACGATGGGCGCGATGAGCAGAGAGGTCTTGTCTCCCACGCCGCCGGTGGAGTGCTTGTCTACGGCGAACCTGTTGAGGAAGGTTGAGTCGAAGGTTTCTCCGCTGAAGCGCATGGCCTGTGTGAGGGTAGCAAGCTCGCGCGCGTTGAGGCCGCGGAGGAAGATGGCCATGAGCAACGCAGCGATGCGCGCGTCGGTCACTTCTCCGGCAACGATCTGCTGAATGAAACTCTGGATCTCGGCGTCGGTGAGTTCGTGGCCGTCGCGTTTACGGAGGATGGTATCGAGTGCGTGGAGGCTCATTTTTTCAGATGGAAGGATGCGGGTAAGAGTTCGTCGAGTGTAGCGCTTGCGGCTTTGCCACCTTCGCCAGGATAGAAGATCTGACAGTTCTCTGCCGCGAACTCGAGGATGGTCTGACGGCATGCGCCGCAGGGCATACAGGCCACGGTGGGGTCGGTGTTGGCCACGGCGACGGCTGCGATCTTGATCTGCGGACCAAGCTGCGCAACGGCGCGGACGATGGCGGTCTGTTCGGCGCAGGTGGTCAGGCGATACGAGGCGTTTTCCACGTTGCAGCCGGTGACGGTCTCGCCCGTAGTGAGGAGAATAGCCGCGCCTACTTGGAAGCTGGAGTAGGGCGCGTAGGCGTGGTCTGCGGCGGTCTTTGCGGCGACGAGCAGGGCTTCGATCTGGCCTTCAATCTGGGCTGTATTCGGAGATGGGGACAAAGCACTCATGAGTAGGTGAGGTTAGTCGTCTTCCGGCGCGGATGCAAGGTGCTGGCCGGGCATCTCAATTTCGTTATCGAGGTGGCTTGGCTCCACGGAGACGGCGATTCATCGGTTCGGAGAAGAATGTTGCCGTAAGCCAGCCGAGAGGCGCCGTCAGCAGTACGATGCCCATCGTCCACATAGCCATATGCAACAGATCGAGTTGGTGTTGCGCGAGACCGTCTTTCCCGGGAGTTGTATTTGGATGCCAGTGGGTAAAGAGCAGGACGCCGCAGATCACAATGAACTCGTGGGTCAGGTAGATCTCATAGCTGTGCCGTCCATACCAGCGAATAGGAGCTGTGATGAGACCTGGGCTGCGAGACGGTTCTCCGGCCTGGCGAAGGACGCTGGAGATCATGACGAAGCAGGCAGAGAGGGAGAGCAGCGTTCCCCAGAAGTCGAATTTTGTAGGGTTTAGCTTCCACAGCCAGCTTGGTCCAAGAGAGATGACGACGAGAAGAATCGCACCTATCCACTGGACTAGAAGCAGCGCGCGTCGATGAGCTGCGGTCCAAAGACCCGCTTGCCGCGTGGCCAGATGTTGCGTCAGCAAGGCAGCGATGCATCCAAGTGCGATGCCGTCCATTCCTCCGAGGTAGCTCTCTTCCAGCCAGATCTCATTGCTAGACCAGACAGTGCGGGCAAAGGGGCCCATGGCTACGAAGGCCAGCAAGATTGCGATGAAAGGGATCATGCCTTTTCGGAAGCGAAGAAGTGCAACACAGAAGATCGGAAAGAAGAGATAGAACATCTCCTCGACTGAGAGCGACCACATGACATTCCAGTTGGCAGGCAGAAACCAGAACCGTGCCTCCAGCCAGTTGAGGTGGAAGGTGAAGGCGGCTATGACGGCTCGCCAAAGAGGTGCGCTTCTCGCTTCAAACTGAAATCCAGGAGCATGTAGCAGAGCGAGCACACTCAGCAGCGCAACGATAAGTGCAAGCAGTGGAGCGATACGAGCAAACCTGATTCGGTAGAACGTGGAGGCCTTCACTGCAGAAAGAGAACCGAACCGACGCAGAGACGTGAGTGTGATGAGAAATCCTGAGATGGTGAAAAAGACGGTAACGCCGTTTCCACCGTTGAAGAAGATGAGGTGAGCCAGCATGGGAGGGAAAGCGGGGCGGCGGATATCATAACCGGCCATGAAGAGGCGGAGCCAAGTATGCAGAAGAACTACCGCGAGAATGGAAAAACCTCGCAGAACATCGATCGTGTCAAAGCGTTGTGTCGCCTCCGGCAGAGCGGAAGGGGTGGTATCCATGAGGCATTTTAGATCTCGCAGGCACGTGAGTACTTTTAGCAGCCGCGGTAGCGATTCCTGCGGTCTCGTCGGCATCCTATGGCAGAGGGGCGAGACTTGATGGCGGCAAAGAAATCCAGCGCGGCGAAGACGGTGGTGGCGACGTCCGCAGCGGATGCGTTGGAGCTGTTTCATCCCATTACGGCAGAGTGGTTTCGAGCGGTCTTTGAGGCGCCCACGGTGCCGCAGACGGAGGGCTGGCCAGCGATTGCAAAGGGCGAATCCACGCTGATTCTTGCGCCTACGGGAACGGGTAAGACGCTGACGGCGTTTCTCTGGTGCCTGGATAAGTTGATGTTATCTGCGCCCCCTAAGGAAGAGGGTTGTCGCGTGGTGTATCTGTCGCCGCTGAAGGCGCTCGCGGTGGATGTGGAGCGCAATCTACGGTCGCCGCTGGCAGGCATTGCGAACATGGCGCAGCGCGCCGGTGTGCCGTTCCATATGCCGACGATCAGTGTGCGCACGGGAGACACACCGGCGGCGGACCGGGCGCGGTTCGTGCGGCATCCTGGCGACATTCTGATCACGACGCCGGAGTCGCTGTACCTGATGCTCACTTCAAATGCGGGCGAGGCGCTGCGTTCGGTGGAGACGGTGATCATCGATGAGATCCACGCGTTAGTTCCGACGAAGCGCGGGGCGCATATGGCGCTTTCGCTGGAGCGGCTGGAGGCGCTGACGGGGAGGCGTTTGCAGCGGATCGGGTTGAGTGCGACGCAGAGGCCGCTGGAAGAAGTAGCGCGATTCCTTGGTGGAGCGGAAGGGGCGAGCGAGTCAGCGGGTCAGCAGGTCAGCGAGTCAGCTTTGACGGATGCGCGCAATGCTGCGGAGGAGAAGCCTGAAGCGGGTGTGGCGGGGATCCGGTTTCGCCCGGTAACGATTGTGAATGCAGGCGCGCGGAAGGTGCTGCAGCTTACGGTCGAGGTTCCGGTGGAGGACATGGCGAAGCTGGGCGAGATTCAGGAGGCTCCCAGCGGCCCGGCTTCGCAGGGGCCGAAGCGGACTTCCATCTGGCAGTCGATTCATCCGCGCCTGCTGGAGATTATTCGCGAGCATCAGTCGACGATTCTATTTGTGAATGCTCGACGGATTGCGGAGCGGATCGCGGGCGCGATCAACGAGCTTGCGGGCGAAGAGATTGCGCGGGCGCATCATGGATCGCTTGCGGCTTCGCAGCGCAGTGAGATTGAGGAGATGCTGAAGGCAGGTACGATTCGCGCGCTGGTGGCGACGTCTTCGCTGGAGCTTGGTATCGACATGGGCGCCGTCGATCTCGTGATTCAGATTGAGGCTCCGCCTTCGGTTGCGAGTGGTATGCAGAGGATCGGGCGCGCGGGGCACCAGGTGGGCGCGCCTTCGAAGGGAATTATCTTTCCGAAATATCGCGCGGACCTGATTGCATGCGCGGCGGTGACGCAGGCGATGCACGAGGGGCATGTGGAGTCGACGCGCTTTCTGCGCAACGCGCTGGACGTGCTGGCGCAGCAGATGGTGGCGACGATTGCGCATCCTCCGCTTGACGTGGAGCAGGCGGAGCGGAGAGCGAAGAAGCATCGAAGCGAAGAGGACGAGTCGCCCGGGATCTCTTACGATGCGTTGCTGCGGCTGGTGCGAAGTTGTGCGGGCTACGCGGGTCTGAGCACGGCAGTCTTCGATGGTGTGCTGGACATGCTGGCGGGGCGGTATCCATCGGATGAGTTCGGCGAGCTGCGGCCGCGTGTGACATGGGATCGCAATCGGCAGTGGCTTACGCCGCGGCAGGGCGTGAAGAAGATTGCGGTGTTGAATGGCGGAACGATTCCGGACCGTGGTTTGTATGGCGTCTTTCTTTCAGGGGAACGTTCAAAGCCGATCCGCGTGGGCGAACTGGATGAAGAGATGGTCTTCGAAGCGCGCACGGGAGAGACGTTCATCCTCGGTGCCTCCACCTGGAGAATCGACGAGATCACGCATGATCGCGTGCTGGTGAGTCCGGCGCCGGGCGAGCCCGGAAAGATGCCTTTCTGGCGTGGCGATCAGGCGGGGAGGCCTTTGGAGTTTGGGCGGCGCATCGGTGCTTTGATTCGCGAGTTGCGCGATATGCCTCGCAGTGTGGCGTTGACGCGGTTGACGCGAGAGCACGATCTAGACGCACTGGCAGCGGAGAATCTGTTGCGCTATCTCGCGGATCAAGAGGTCGCAACGGGGCAGGTGCCGGACGATCGCACGATTGTGGTGGAGCGCGTGCGCGATGAACTGGGGGACTGGCGCGTGTGCGTGCTGACGCCGTTCGGATCGCGCGTGCATGCGCCGTGGGCAATGGCGGTGATGGGGCGGATTCGCGCGGCAGGTGGAGCGGAAGTCGAAGCGATGTGGAGCGAAGACGGATTTGTGATTCGTTTTCCGGAAACCGACGCCGCGCCCGAGGTAGATCAGTTCTTTCCCGAGGCTGCGGAGGCTGCGGACTTTGTGCAGCGTCAACTGGGCTCGACGGCACTGTTCGCGGCGAAATTTCGCGAGTCCGCGGCGCGTGCGTTATTGCTACCTCGACGCAGAGCAGATGGGCGTACGCCGCTGTGGCAGCAGAGGAAGCGCGCCTATGACCTTCTGAGCGTGGCGGCGCGCTATCCGCAGTTTCCTATGCTGCTGGAGGCGTACCGCGAGTGCCTGCGCGACGTCTTTGACATGCCCGCCCTGATGGAGATTTTGCGCAACGTGGGACAGCGCCAAATTCGTGTGCATACGGTCGATTCGCGAACGCCTTCGCCGTTTGCTTCGGCGTTGCTGTTTTCGTACGTGGCGAATTACATCTACGACGGCGATGCTCCACTGGCGGAGCGCCGCGCGCAGGCGTTGTCCATCGATCAGGACCAGTTGCGTGAACTGTTGGGCGATGCGGATCTGCGTGAACTTTTGGATCTTGCTGCCATCGAAGAAACGGAAGAGCAGTTACAGAATCTTGCCCCCGACTACAGGGCGCGGACGATGGATGCTGTGCATGATCTCTTGCTCAGGCTTGGAGATCTGCGACGCGATGAGTTGCTGGCGCGTGTGACTTCGCCTGAGGTGGCATTGACGGCGGATCGTTTGATCAAAGCGCGGCGCGTGCTGGAGCTTTTGATCGGCGGAGAGAAGCGATTGATTGCGGTGGAAGATGTAGCGCGCTATCGCGACGCTCTTGGAATACCGCTACCTCCGGGTTTGCCAACGGCACTGTTGGAAGCCGCGCCAGATGCGGCGTTGGATTTAGTCAGAAGATTTGCGCGCACGCATGGGCCGTTTGTGACGCAGCAGATTGTGGATCGGTTCGGTCTGCCTGCAGCGCAGGTGGAGGTGTTGTTACAGCGTCTGATCCAGAGTGGGCGTGTGATGGAGGGTGGCTTCCGTCCTGGTGGTGTGCATCGCGAATGGGTGGACGTTGAGGTGTTGCGCACGATCCGGCGAAGATCTCTGGCGAAGCTGCGCAAGGAGATTGAGTCGGTGGAGCAGCAGACGCTGGCGCGTCTGTTTACGCACTGGCAGGGAGTCATCACGCCTCGACGCGGGTTGGATGCGTTGCTGGACACGATCGAAAATTTACAAGGCACACCGCTGCCCGCGTCGCTGCTGGAGACGGAGATTCTTCCTGCGCGCATTGCGGGATACAAGCCTTCCGATCTGGATACGTTGATCGCTGCAGGCGAGGTGCAGTGGGCGGGCTTCGATCCGATTGGCGAGAAGGATGGTCGCATCGCCTTGTATCTTGCCGAGAAGCTACCTGCGCTCTGGCCGATTGCGCCTTCTGTTTCGAGCGCTGTGATCGCGGCGGCGTCGCCGTTGAAGGAGCGCGAGGATGCGGTCGTGGAGTATCTACGCGGACATGGAGCGACGTTCTTTCAGAACCTGCACGATGGAGTAGGTGGAGGATATCCGAATGACACGCTCGATGCGTTGTGGAATCTGGTGTGGCGCGGGGCAGTGACGAACGACGCCTTTCAAGCGCTGCGCGCTTACACGCAGCGCGGTGCAGCGAAGGTGAATGGACGGCAGCCACGACGCGTGCATCAGCAAGGCGGAGGTTTCCGTTCACGCAGGACGACACCGCCGACTGGGCAGGGACGCTGGGCTTTGCATCCGGTGTTGCATCTTGTGCAGCGCAATCCTACAGAGTGGAGTCACGCGGAGGCGCACCAGTTGCTTGCGCGTTACGGTGTAGTCTTTCGTGAGACGGCGCATGCGGAGAATCTGCCGGGTGGCTTCTCTGCGATCTACGATGTGATGAAGGCTCTGGAGGAGAGTGGAAAGATTCGACGCGGGTATTTCGCAGCGGACCTGGGGGCGACGCAGTTCGCTTTACCTTCTGCGGTGGACCTGCTGCGGTCGCTGCGCATGACGCGTACGGAGGCAGATGAGGAGATGGTCGTGCTGGCGGCAACGGATCCGGCGAATCCTTATGGAGCGTTGTTGAAGTGGCCTGCTCCCCCCGATACGACGAGTTCGCTGACGCGGAGTGTAGGCGCACGCGTGGTGCTTGCGGATGGCGCACTGGCGGCTTACCTGCGTCGAGGCAATCCGAATCTTCAGGTGTTTCTACCGGAAGAAGAGCCTGCGCGCGGCAAGAGGATGCAGGCGCTCGCGCGGTACTTCGTGATCATGGCGCAGCGCGGGTATGGGCATGAGAACGATGATGCCGTGCAAGGCGAGCAGTCGCGCACGGGGATGCTGATTCAGAGCGTGAATGGCGTTGCCGTGGCGGAGCATCCGATGGCGCGTACGCTGCTGGATGCTGGATTTCAAGCGGCTCCGATGGGGTTCAACCTTCGGCGGAATCTGCCGCCGCTGGTGACGTCGGGGACACGTATGGAGCAGCCAC
>JAHFTZ010000474.1 GCA_023265355.1 Terriglobus sp. | reverse complement strand
GTTACGGAGCGCTCCCGGGAGACGGTGTAGACATACTTGTCGCCACTGGTGATCGTAGAATCGACGGCTCCGCCAGGATCGGGGCTGGAGGAGAGGCGTAGTTGCGAGACCTCGGGCCGGTTGGAAGAAGACGGGCCTTTTGCGAGCCTGGACATCTTCCCGGGCTTTTTTGCGGTCACCGGGACATCCGCTTCGCTGCGCACAATATGCACGGTATCGCCTGGGGCGGAATCACGGATCTGATTCCAAACAAGTTCTGCGCCCTGTCGGACGGCACGAACGCGGAGGCTGGCGGTCGGCGATGGGGCCTGTCCGGCGGGAACGAAGACGGTGGCAGCGGCGGCGCTTCGACCGGCGGCGTTCAGCAGGCGCACGCGGTATTGGATGATCCTTGCAGGGCCGGCCTGTAATTCGGGGGGTAACCTGTCGTCGAAGCCCTCTGCGGCACCGGGATGAGCCGTGATGCGTCCTGTGACGGCACAGGCAGGGAGGTTCGAAGTTTCGGAGCGGCAGATCTCAGCCGTTGGGGCAAGATACTTTTTTCTGGAAGATGGTGGGGCCAGAAGGAGACCATCGGTGTTACGCTCCGGCGTGGTCCATTCCAGCCGAACGGTCGTTCCATGGCGCTGAGCGGTGAGATCCGCGGCAGGCCTGGGAAGGTTCAAAGACGGCGCTTTCGGCGGACCGGGGCTGGCACAGCCGGTTAGAACCAGACCCACCGTCATAAAGACGATTCCGGCCGAGAGATATCTCAGGGTGCTCACAATAACGTAAGGCTACACCTGAGGTACGAAGTCCCAAAACGGGAGTACTTGGTTGAGAAAATGTTCATGCAATCCACAAAAAGGTCGTAAACGTATTTCTTATGAAGGTGTGGAACGTATTTCACATCCAAGTTGATAGGAAGCGGGGAATATTTAGACGTCACCGCAAAAAGTATTGATACCAACTGGCGTGAACATAGTGTTCAATGTCAGGCATTGCGCTAGCGTTCGATATCGCACCTGAGCAGATTGAGCAGAAAGAGGCGCCCCATGGCAACACACGCACTCCCCGATACGACTGGCATCCAGATCGAAAGTGAAGATGCCGAAGCGTTCATCACTGAGAAACGAATTGGCGAACGGATCAAGGCACTCCGCCTGAAGAAATCCATGGGCCTGGTAGAGCTTGGCCGACATACGGGTCTCTCCGCAAGCTTTTTGTCGCAGCTGGAGACCGGGCGCGTTGTGCCGACGCTAAGAAATCTTGCACGGATTGCCATGGTCTTTTCGAAAGACCTGAACTACTTCTTTGAACCCGAACCCCGGACGCTTTTTCGCATTCACAGGGGCAAGGAGCGTATCCGTCTGCCGCAGACTGGTGCGGATCAGCCTGCATATTACTTCGAGAGTCTGGGCTACATGGTGCCGGACCGTGCGCTGGATCCTTATTTTGCCGAGTTCCTGCCGGGAATGCACGGCGGTAAAGCGCATCAACATCCAGGATGCGAGTTTCTTTACCTTTTGAAAGGCACGATGGCGATTCAGCATGGCGTGGAAAGCTATCAGATGGAACAAGGCGATGCGGTGTACTTCGATTCGAATGTGCCGCATAGCTACGGTTGCGTGGGCACGAACTCCGCGTCGGCGCTGATTGTCACCATGGCTTCGGGACCTCTCCAGCATCTTCCCATGCGTAACGTAAAACTGCGTGCTGAAGGAGCGCCTGCCACCGAAATACCACGCGCAAGCTAGGTGTTAGGTAAGGCCCATGTCGTCGAGAAAAAGCGTCTCCACCTCAAGCCATGAAGTCACGCGGCGATGAGATGTGAGGAGTGCGTTATGCGGAGCGTCAAAGAGTATCCCTTCACCGCGGAATCCACGAAACTGGCGAACATTATCGTCGATTAAAAAATCTGCGTTCAAAATGGTCTTATCTCCGCAGAAGACGATGTGGGAAGGCGGAATGAAGGAGAAGTGTCGCTGCATCCAGCGGAACTTCGCAGCGAAGGACGTAGGCACCTCCATCGCTGCCGAGGCGATGAAGATCTCATAGTGCTGCTGCATGCGCTGCAGGACACGCTGCGCATCCGGCATGACCGGAAGGCTCTCAAAGAAGTCTTCCGAGCGAAGATACTCTTCCAGCTTGTTGTGGTGATCGACAGGGACGACCTGCCAGAGCCACTTGCCCTGCATGTCGGCTTTTGTGATGGTTCCGCCATGGTCGCGGTTATAGCGGAAGAGATGTTCGGCGACGGTGTCCGCCATGACCTCGTCCATATCGACGCAAATGCGCTTCTGTGTTGTTTGCATAAGTTACAGACAGGATACGACGTAGCCAGTGCGGAGGTTGGGAACGGAAAGAGCGTTTTTCAGAGTTAACGTCATGAAGGCCACAGTCCGGTGGGATAAAAGTGCATCCCGTGTTCCGCGGGAAGAATCGAAGTATGAGACTTTTAGATAAATCCGGCAGGTTCAATTGGCGCAAACTGCAGTTGCAGAGACAGGACACCCGCAAGAGGTGATCGCGGAGAAGCCGTGGCGGCCCCGTGGAAATCCTTGGCTGATC
>JAHFTZ010000473.1:2103-2551 GCA_023265355.1 Terriglobus sp. | reverse complement strand
GTCAGTCGGATTCCACTCCTGGCGCTGGAAGTGATATGGCCCCGGGTTGTCCTTGCGCTGCTGCTCGCGGAAGGTCTTCACGATGGCGCGCGCGGCAGCATGCCAACGTTCGTCAAAGGGAGCAGTGTTTCCCGCGGTCTTCCAATACGCATGCGCCAAACGGACCGTATAACAGAGGGAGTCTATCTCCCACTTGCGCTCGCCGACGCCCGGTTTCATATCTGTGCGGTCGTGGACGCTCCAACTCAAGGGCTTTGCGTCTTCCGATCGCATAAATGAGTTCGCATAAGGATCCAGTGTGACCAGCCGCGCCTGGCGGCGGATGACTCCCTCGATCAGCTTCTCAAGCGCGGGATCTTCTTTGACATACGGAAGATAGGGCGTCACCTGAGCGGAGGAGTCCCGCAGCCACATCGCGTCGATATCGCCTGTGATGACAAACGTATCC
>JAHFTZ010000473.1:0-2093 GCA_023265355.1 Terriglobus sp. | reverse complement strand
TTACCGTCAAATGTTCCAGGGAAAACGGTGGTATCCAGGGTGTTCGGAAAGCAGTTTTCAAACATCGTAGCCAGCTGTGGATCGCGGATCTCAGCACGTGTTTTTGCGATGGCTCGCTCGACGGAGGTACTGATAAAACGTCTTTTCCCGGCCAGCGGGCGAGCACGGAGATCGGACGGAGTGTACTGCGCCAGCAAACGCCCGGCTGGGGTTAGGTCCATGGCAGCGATCCCGGCAACGGCTGTACCGCCCTGGAGTAACGTCCGTCGTGTCAAACTTTTCAACATAAAGCCCTCTTCTGCAAAATCTCTCTCCATCCTGACATATCCGAGAGAAACGTCGCCGGGGCTAAGGCAAACGCCCTAGCGCTTGCAAGCGTTCTGTTAGCCCCATGCTTTACAGTGCAGAAGACCCACTTTAGTGCAGCTTTCTTGTTGCCGACCAGGAGTAGACCTTGCCCGTAGAACGCCGAACCCGAGTCCGTTTTTTCCTTGCCTTCTGGCTGTTTGTCTTAAGTGGTGTTGCATTCCTGGACCGCACCAATATTTCGATCGCTGGCCTGCAGATCAGTAAAGAGTACGGCCTTGGCAACCAGCGCCTTGGCTGGATCTTCTCCGCCTTTTTGATCGGTTACGCCGGGTTCCAGCTTCCCGCAGGTTTCCTTGCCGCCAAGTATGGTCCGCGCCGTGTGCTCACCCTCGGTGTTCTCTGGTGGGGAGTCGCGACAGCGCTCACGGCGATTCTCCCCTCGGGCATTCCCCATGCGGTCGCTTTACTCATCGCGGTTCGCTTCGCTTTGGGAGCAGGTGAGGCGGTCATCTATCCCGCCGCCAATCAGTTTGTGGCCCGATGGGTGCCGCAACAGGAACGCGGCTTCGTCAACGGCCTGATCTTCGCCGGAGTTGGCGCAGGCAGCGGTCTGACGCCCCCCTTGCTCACGTGGATCATCGTCTCGCACGGTTGGCGCGCAGCCTTCTGGTTCTCTGCGGTGATCGGCATCATCGCGGGCGCGGTATGGTGGATCTTTGCGCGCGACACCCCGGAAGATCATCCAGGCGTCTCGCGTTCGGAACTCAAGGAGATCCACTCAGGCCTGACCCTCGACGCCTCCGATCTCCCCGGGGCGGCACCGGCATCGACGGGGATTTCCTGGCGCGCCATCTTTGCGCGCAAGGACCTCGCCGCTCTCATGGCGGGATACTTTGCCTTCGGATATATCGCCTGGGTCTTTTTCAGCTGGTTTTTCCTTTACATGGCGCAGGTTCGCGGCTTCGATCTCAAGGCCAGCGCGCACTACGCCATGCTTCCGTTCCTTTGCATGACGATCTTCAGTCTCGTCGGTGGGTGGCTCTCCGATCGCCTGACGCGTCTCTATGGTCTGCGGGTGGGCCGCTGCTACCTGGCCTCCGTATCGCTTTTCTTTACGGCCATCTTCCTCGTCCTCGGATCGCAGGTTCACAGCCCCCAGCTCGCCGGAATCATCCTTGCCGGTGGCGCTGGCGCACTCTATGTCTCCCAGAGCACCTTCTGGTCGGTTTCTGTGGATATCGCCGGTCGCAGTTCTGGCGTCTTCTCTTCGCTCGTCAACATGGGCGGACAGATCGGCGGAGCCATCACGGCTTCGCTCACGCCATGGATCGCGCAGCGTTTTGGCTGGACGACCTCCTTCGCTGTGGCTGCAGCCCTGGCCATCGTTGGATCGCTTTGCTGGCTCGTTGTGCACCCGGAGCGAGCGCTGGAAGCTTAGCCCTGAACTATCCGCTTGCTTTCTCGTGCCCAATGTGGTGCCGTAGGTACTATGTCCTATCTGGTCAGACGTTGTTGTCTCGCGATAGCTTTGCTGTACAGCCTCGCGACAACACGCGTCATGGCCCAGGCTGCTCCAGTGGAAGTACTTACGGCGCCCGCTCAGAACCCACCTCCGGCAGAGGCGGCAGCCACCTCCACGGGGACGCAGCCTACCTCGGTCATCTTGGGGTTTTCCTTCATAAGCGAGACCGACACCTCATCGATCCAGCGTGCAGCGGACGTCTCCCTTCCTCCTGGTCATCCCGAAATCATTCTTTTCTTCGATTCGGTCTCGCCTACCCGTG
>JAHFTZ010000472.1 GCA_023265355.1 Terriglobus sp. | reverse complement strand
GCCCCCGGAAGGAATACGGGGTTCGCGCTAGGGGAACGAGCCGCTTCCAAATCTTCTTCGCCCCTACTTGAAGGAGGGCCTCCAAACACTCGCTCCCCTGCGCCAAAATCGCGTCGCAGGGAAGAAATAGGTTACCGAGCGCCCAACCTCCGGGTATTCTGAAAGCGATATGCGTACCTTCACCCTCCAGGAAGCCCAGACGCTTCTCCCACTTGTGGACTCGCTCCTCAAGCGGGCCCAGTCCGCCGCCGCAAAGGCTACCGCGCTCGAAGACCGGCAGCAGCAGCTTTCGCACGCGATTTATCTTTCTGGAGGCATGCGGGTGGACGTCGTTGCGGCCACACGCCTGAAGGACGATCATCAAAAAGCCGTGAGCGAAGCCCGCGATGCGCTGGCCGAGATCGACGCGATTGGCGTGCAGATCAAGGACCTGGAAAAGGGCCTACTCGACTTCCCCTTCCAGTTGGATGACAGCATCGTTCTGCTTTGCTGGCTTCAGGGCGAAGGGACGATCACCCACTGGCACTCGCTGGAAGCCGGTTTTGCGGGCCGCCAGCTCCTCGATCACCGCTTTACGCGCAACGACCGGCCGCAGTAAGAGCTGGCGCCCCATAAACCCACGAAGCCGCCCTTCGCTGACCAACTGACTGGCTCATGTTGCACTAGAATAATCACCTATGCCCAGTTTTGCCGACAGCGCCGTCATCTTCGTGATCGCCCTGATCCTCTTCGGCCCCAAGAAACTTCCCCAGCTTGCCAGGCAGTTAGGCAAGCTTATGGGAGAGTTTCGCCGCGCCTCCAACGACTTCCGCATGCAGATGGAAGACGAACTCCGTATCTCCGAGCAGGAAGAGCATCAAAAGAAGATCGACGCACTGGCACCGCCGGTACCCGTGGACTACAGCGCGGACGCGCCGCTGGAGCATCCGCATCTGCCCTCGGAGACACCGATTGCCGAAGCGGGCGGCGTGAAGATGATGCCCCCAAGCACAGGTCTGCCTGAACCTTCGACCAACTGGAACTACACCGCTCCTGCGGTCGCCGACGGAGAGTCCGCCACCGCGGCGGAGGCCACCTCCAACGCGGGCGTCATCGCAACCGAGGACCACGTATACCAGGAGATCGAGTCCCACGAACTGCATATCCCTGTAACGGAGCGCGACCACCTTGGCTGATATCGTCGACAGCGTTCGAGCGGCTGTGTCCGATCGCGCAGATCTTCCCGGCATGAGCCTGATGGAGCACCTTGCCGAACTGCGCAAGCGTCTCATCCACTCCGTCGTCTACCTTCTGATCGGCATGGCCGTCGCGTGGGTCTTCCATGTGCCGCTAGTGAAGTTCATCCAGAAGCCGCTGCTGGACATCCACCTCTCCATGACGATGACGCACCCCACGGATGCGATCAACTTCTTTATCAAGACAGCCATCGTCTTTGGCGCGATCTTTGCCAGCCCGTTCATCCTCTACCAGGTATGGCTCTTCATCTCGCCCGGCATGTACGCGAATGAGAAGCGCTATGTCGTCCCTTTCATGGGCGTGACGGTTCTGCTCTTTCTGGGCGGCGCGTGGTTTGGTTATCGCTACGTACTTCCCGGAGCGATGCAGATCCTGATCGTGGACTTTGGCAAGAACTTCACCCACATGATCACGATCGAGGATTACACCAGCTTCTTTCTCTCGGTGATTCTGGGGCTTGGCCTCTGCTTCGAGCTTCCCGTGGTCATGTTCTTCATGGCGCTCTTCGGCCTGGTGGATGGCAAGTTCTTCCTGCGCCACTTCCGATATGCCGTTCTGGCGATCTTCCTGATCGCTGCGGTGATCTGCCCCTCGCCGGAGCCGGTGGCGATGTGCCTCTTCGCCTCGCCGATGCTTGTGCTTTATTTCCTGGGCGTCGTGATCGCCTTCCTCGTCCATCCCGCGGCACGGGATAAGAGGAAGATCGCCGCCTGATGCGTAGCCTGCTGATCGCCCTTCTCTGCTCTTGTGCGTTGACCTCCGGTGCGCAGAAGCTCTCCGGTCCCCGCGCGTACACGTTTGCGAAGCAGTTTGTGACGACGAGCGGGCCGCGCTGGATCGGTTCCCCCGGTCACCAGAAGGCGGAAGACTTTCTCCGCACGTTCTTCGCTCCGGAGAAGAAGAAGGGGACCTTCGAAGAAGACAGCTTCTCGATGAACACGCCCGTCGGTCTTCTGCCGATGCGCAACTTTATCGTGCGCTATCCTGGAAAAAAGGATGGCCTGGTGGTCGTGGCGACGCACTATGAGACGAACTATCCGCTGAAGGACACGGGCTTTGTCGGTGCGAACGACGGCGGTGCAACGACTGGCCTTCTGCTGGAACTGGCAACGTACTACCGCACGCATCCGAACGACGGCTACACCCTCGTCCTGCTCTTCGACGACGGCGAAGAGGCAATCCAGAGCTGGTCAAGCACGGACTCCCTCTACGGCACGCGCCACCTCGCGGCCAAGTGGTCGAACGATGGGACGCTCAAGAAGATCAAGGCCTTCCTCATCACGGACATGATCGGCGATCGCGATCTGAACCTGAACTACGAGCTGAAC
>JAHFTZ010000471.1 GCA_023265355.1 Terriglobus sp. | reverse complement strand
GCCGGATGTCCCAGCGATTTCTAACCTCTGGGATAATGCGCAGCGGCGTGGCTTCGACTATCTGAGTACCTATAAATCGTATGTATCTTATGGCGCGGAAGGCTTCTATCCGGGGGATCCGGTAAGTGGGGCATTTGGGGCCTTGATGACGAAAGGGGATTTGCCAACGCCGATCTGGTTCAATGAGTTCACGGCAGGGGGCGGAGGCTACTATGGAACTCCTGGCAGAAGCCGCATGTATGCCTATCTAGGATTGATGATGGGGGCGCAGGGATTTCTGGCGTGGACGTTCAACAGTCATCTTGGTGGAGAGGAGCAGGCGCTCTTTGGTCTACTCGATCACGACGGCAGGCCATCCTGGAAGGTCGATGAGTTCGCACACATCGCCTCCGAGTTTCGCGCGTTGGAGAAGTACGGCTTTCCGCGCTACACGCATCCGGAGGTAGCCATCGCCTACTCCTTCGATTCGTTCGTTGTTTCGCATCCAAATGGTCCCTCCAACACAACGCTTCAGTACTTTGCGCCCTCGTATACAGATCAGGTGCAGAGTGCCTTCGAGCCGTTCTTTCGCGCCAACATCGATACGGCGATGATCAACATAGGTCATGACACCCTGTCGCCATACAAACTGGTCGTCATACCGGCCGACTACGTGATGGACGAAGCCAGCGCCAAGGCTGTTCGCGCCTACGTAAACGGAGGAGGAGCCGTCCTGATGACCGCGTTCTCCGCGAAGGTCGACGAGCATGGACAGTGGTTCGATACTGCTTTGCCGGGAAGGCTAAGCGATGTCTTCGGGCTGCGCACCGCGCAGTTCTATAAACCCGAGGAAGCACCGGAGTTCACGCTCGACGGAAAGACCGCGAAGGGCAGCATACGTTTCTACGAAGTTCTGGAGCCAGGGACGGCGGAACCGCTGGCGAAGTTCTCCAATGTTCCAGGTACGCCGCCTGCCCTCACCGTGAACAAATACGGCAAGGGGCGGGCATACTATCTCGCGGCTCCCGCGCAGCGTTCTTTTGTTGAAGCGATTCTTGGTACGCTCTATGGGCCACTGGGGATACAAGCCGGTCCCGAGACACCCGAAGGGGTCTATGCACGCGTCGTGGATGGGCGGACTCTTTACGTCAATACGACGAACGAGACGAAGAAGGTCCATCTCGGGAAGGAAGTACAAGGAGTTTTCTCCGACCAGAGACACAAGGGCGAGATCGAGCTGCCTCCTTACGGTGAGGAGTTCGTGAAGTAGATTTCCGTGAGCTCAAAGAGCGAACTTCACGGTCAAGTCAAGATGCGGAAGGAGTAAGCGTCGAGGATCTCGGGGCTTCGGGGTGGAAGCTTGATCTCCAGACCTTGTGCGGTCTGCTGAAAGTTCAGGCGTCCGGCGTTGCCAAGCATCTCTACGCCGCGAATGAGCTGCGGATAGACGGAGATCCCCTTCGCAAGTGTCTTCACCCTGAGCACACCGTCCTGCGGCCAGCCCAGAGCGAATACGTAGAGCTGGTTGCCCTTGCGCGTGAAGCGGATATCTTCCGCGGTGTAGGGGCGTGTGTGCTGCTCGTTGAAGTTGTGCGCGCCGGTTACGTCGGGCGCACCCTCGCCGTAGACAGCGAACGGTCGTGTGCCGTAGATGGCCTCTCCATTGACCGACATCCAACGTCCGAAGTCGCGCAGAAACTGATGTTCTTCTTCATCGATGGTGCCATCGCCACGAACGGGGATGCTGAGCATCAGGTTGCCGTTCTTGCTTACGATGTCGATGAGCATCTGCGCGACCTTGCTGGGCTGCTTGTATGCGTGCTCCTCGTAGAGCGAACGCCGGTAGTGCCAGTCTCCAATGCAGGTGTCTGTCTGCCAGGGAGCTTCGAGGATGCCTTGTGCGCGGCCACGTTCGATGTCCAGCATGGTCGCACCCATGTGCTCGGGGGTGTACTCCTTGGCCGCAACCACGGCCTCCTCGTGGCCATTGTGCCAACGCATGTTTGCGTTGTAATAGTGGGCGACAATGTCCAGCCCAGCCTGTCCAAGTGGAAGCTCCGTATCGTCGAAGTAGAGCATGTCCGGCTTGTACTTATCGACCATCTCCTTGCAGCGCAGAAACCACCTGCGGGTGAACTCCGGATTCATCGACGGCGGCTCTTCATGCCATTTGCGATCATTACTCTCATGCCAGGCGTTGGCGTTGGCGATGGTCTTTATGCCGTCCGGCATCACCAGATTGCGGCCCGTGTAAAGCTCCTGCGGATCGAGCCCATCCCACCACTGGCCTTTTCCATCCGCCTTGGTCAAGGTGTATGCGTCATAGCGCAGCCCCGCCATTGAACCCTCTGGATCGTAGCCGTAAGCCGGCTGCAACCAGTGCCAGGCGTGCGAGGAGTGATTGGAAATGCCGAAGCGAAGGCCATGCCGGCGTACGATCTTTTCCCATGTGCCGACGATGTCATTCATGGGGCCAACCTTGGTCGTGTTCCATTGGTTGTAGGTGGAATCAAAGCAGTCGAGGTTGTCATGATGACAGCCCAGAGCGTAGAAGTACTTCGCTCCCGCCTTGACGTACAAGTCCATTAG
>JAHFTZ010000470.1 GCA_023265355.1 Terriglobus sp. | reverse complement strand
GTATGCCCTCTGCCGTTGGTTACCAGCCGAACCTTGCCAGCGAAATGGGTCAGCTGCAGGAGCGCATCACGTCCACGAAGAAGGGTTCTGTTACCTCGGTACAGGCCATCTACGTGCCCGCCGATGACTTTACCGATCCGGCCCCGGCGACCACCTTCGCCCATCTGGATGCGACCACCGTGCTGAACCGCGCTCTGACCGAGATTGGTATCTACCCTGCGGTAGATCCCCTCGCTTCGAACTCGCGTATTCTCTCGCCGCGCATCGTGGGTGAGGAGCACTACAACACGGCGCAGTCGGTGAAGGCCATTCTGCAGCGCTACAAGGATCTCCAGGACATCATCGCGATTCTCGGTATTGACGAGCTTTCGGAAGAAGACAAGCTCACTGTCAGCCGCGCGCGTAAGGTGCAGCGCTTCCTTTCGCAGCCGTTCCACGTTGCCGAAATCTTTACCGGCAACCCCGGCAAGTACGTCAAGGTCGCCGACACGGTGCGCTCCTTCAAGGAGATCATCGAAGGCAAGCATGACGACATTCCTGAGCAGGCCTTCTACATGAAGGGTGGCATCGAGGAAGTGCTGGCAGCCGCTGAGAAGATGAAGGCAACGGCGTAACCTGATTTAGTTCTCGTAGTAAGAGGGATGTACGTTGGCTGAAGAAACGAACAATACGACGGGCCTGCTGAAGATTCGTCTGGTGACGCCGGACCGCATCCTCATCGACACAACGGCGGAGGCGATCGAGCTTCCGGCGCTGAGTGGGTACATGGAAGCGCTGTACGGCGCAGCACCGCTGCTGGCGGAGCTTGGCGCAGGCGAAGTGAAGCTGCACGGCGGAGCTTCGGGCGATGCGAAGTTCTTCGTCGCCTGGGGTTTTGTCGAGGTGCTTCCGGAGCGTGTGACCGTGCTTGCAGAGACGGCGCAGAAGCCGGACGAGATCGATCCGGCGCAGGCGCAGAAAGAACTCGAAGCGGCGCAGAAGGACTGGAACGAGTCCGGCGACGACGCGGAAAAGTACGAGTACGCCCGCGCGGAGATTCGCGTAGCCGAAGAGAAGATCGCAGCCAGCAAGGATCGCTAAACAAACTCACAAATCAGAGGGGCAGCCGGCGACGGCTGCCCCTTCGCTTTTTAACCGAAAATTAGCAGTTCAGGCGTTTTCCGGTGATTAGAGTGAGCCTATGTTCACCCCTAACCGTAGAGACTTTCTCCGCCTTCTGGGCGGCTCTGCAGCAGCTGCTGCTCTCGGTACGAAGACGGCGTTTGCAACGCCGAAGCCTGAAACCTTTGAGTTTCTCTTCATGACAGACACGCATCTTCAGCCCGAATTGAACGCCGCGCAGGGATGCGATATGGCCTTCAAAAAGGCACGGGGCGTAAAGGCCGACTTTGCCTTGCAGGGTGGCGATCATGTCTACGACACGATGAATGTTTCGAAGGAGCGCGCCGTCTCGCTCTTCGACCTCTATGGGAAGACAGAGCAGGATCTTGGCTTGAAGCTCTACCATACCTGCGGCAACCACGACTGCTTCGGCGTCTCCAGCAAGGGCAAGACGAGCGAAAGCGACCAGCTCTACGGCAAGAAGATGTTCGAGGAGCACTTCGGTCGCGCCTTTTACAGCTTCGACCACAAGGGCGTTCACTTCATGGTGCTGGACTCGGTGCAGCCCCTATCGGGCGGGATGGGATACAGGGGATACATCGACGACGCGCAGCTGGCGTGGATGGCGGGTGACCTGGGTAAGCTGTCGCCGACGACTCCTGTGATCGTGTCCACTCACATCCCCTTGGTGACGGCGCGTGAGTCGTACTCGAAGGCGGCTGCGAGTGGGAAGACGACGCGGGGAGGCACGTCGGTCCTCAACTCTGACGTTGTGGTGAAGCAGTTCGAAGGGCGCAATGTTCTCGGCGTTCTGCAGGGCCATACGCACATCTGGGAGACGGTGACGTGGCGCGGTGTCCCGTATATCACGGGTGGCGCTGTAAGCGGCAACTGGTGGAAGGGGACCTATCTGGGAACGCCAGAGGGCTACACCGTGGTGCGTGTGGAGAACGGCAAGATGTCGACTCGGTATGAGACCTACGGCTTCCAGAGCATTGCTCCGGAAAACACCTAGCCTTGCAGCCTCTGAAAGGCAGAATCAGAGTCAGCTAAAACCGCCCCGCAGGTTGTCACAAAACGATCCAGTACCCGGTCTTTGCTGATACACACCACCGAGAAGCCGTTAGAGGCTCTCGGGCAGCGAGGAGAGGTTTTCTATGAAGATCGTAGTGATTGGCGGAAGTGGTTTGATCGGCTCACGGGTGGTTGCGAAGCTCAGCGCTCTTGGTCACGAGGCCGTGGCGGCATCCCCATCATCGGGCGTAAACACGCTGACGGGCGAGGGCCTTGCGGAGGTACTGCAGGGGGCGCAGGTCGTCGTCGACGTGGCGAACTCGCCCTCCTTTGAAGATGCGGCGGCGCTTGAGTTCTTCAGCAGATCGGCCCATAATCTTTTTCCGGCGGAGATTGCGGCAGGTATGAAGCACCATGTCGCTCTTTCCGTGGTCGGTGCTGATGTGATGAAGGACATGGG
>JAHFTZ010000469.1:1331-2576 GCA_023265355.1 Terriglobus sp. | reverse complement strand
GCACCACCGAGCCAAATTCTGTCACACCGCTCACGGGAAGCCCAAAGAGCACGGCTATGCTGACGTTCCATCCCAGGTGAAGCCCCCAGGAGAGCCACAGCGCCCTGGTTCTCAAGTACGCCACCGCGAAAAGAATCCCAGAGAGGACCGTCGCGAGCGTGGAGGCGACCGTTGCATGCGGATTCTGCAGATGAACCAGTCCAAAGATAAGCGCCATGGCCACAGTGGCCCAGGATTCGCCAATGGCTTCAATCAGGCGTTGAAAGGGATAGCCACGAAAACCAATCTCCTCGGCCAGGGCAGAAATGGCGAGGACCAGAACGCTGAGTATAAGCGAGTTCCAGGCTGCCGGACTCCAATCGAAGACAGGATGCAATCGGCCGAAGAGCACCATGGGAAGAACGAGCACAACCACCATGCCCCAACCCAGCGCAATGCCTAAGGCCCACTCCTGCTTCGCGGTCTTTCGCCGAACCAGTCCCATCGTCCGGGATGCAGGCGTTGCTCCCCGGGCTCGGCTGGCCAACATGCCAAACCCAACCAGCAGTAGGAGCAGGATCACCGTCTCCTGCACCAGCGGTGCATAGATTGCGGGAAACCTCTGTGCAACGCCCGGAGAGACGTTGAACGCAATGAGCATCCATGCCGCGCCCAGCACAAACTGCAGGGCCGACGAAAACCTGGTATCAGCTTTATCGGTGCGCCACGCGGAGTCCGTCATTCCCCTGTTCCTCCGCTAAACCGTATAGAACTGCGCCATGTTGCGGAACTTCTGGAAACGGCGCTCCAGCATCTCGTCTAAGGTCAGGGACTTCAGCTCGTCCAGGTGCCATTGCAGTTTGTCATTGATCATCTGCATGGCGCAGGCTGGATCTGCCTGTGTCCCACCCTCGGGTTCAGGGATCACATCGTCTACGCAACCCAGCGCTTTAGCGTTCTGCGCGGTATATTTCAGGGCGTCTGCGGCATCCTGACGTTTGCTGGAGTCCTTCCACATGATGGAAGCGCAGGCTTCAGGGGAAATGACGGAGTAGATCGCGTTCTCGAGAATCAAAACCCGGTCCGCAACGGCCAGCGCCAGAGCGCCTCCGCTTCCACCCTCACCCGTGATCGTCGCGATGGTCGGAACGCGCAGGCGGCTCATTTCCAAAAGGTTGCGAGCGATTGCCTCGCCCTGCCCACGCTCTTCCGCGCCCAAACCTGGATTAGCACCAACAAGGTCGATAAAGGTGAAGATCGGCCGGT
>JAHFTZ010000469.1:0-1321 GCA_023265355.1 Terriglobus sp. | reverse complement strand
GGCGATCTTCATCGCTCGAAGCGCTTTGCGATACCCCTCTGGATCCGGGCTGCCAAACTTTCGGAGCATGCGTTCTTTGGTGGTCCGGCCCTTCAGGTTGCAGATCACCATCACCTGCTGGCCGTGAAAGTCCGCCATGCCGCACGCCATCGCCGGGTCATCCGCAAAGGCACGGTCACCATGAATCTCACTGAAGTCCGTAAAGAGAGCTTCGATCACGTCCATGGGATAGGGGCGCTGCGGGTGCCGCGCTAGCTCCGTCTTCCGCCAGGCCTCGGGTACGACCACTGGCTGCTGCGCCTGTTTGGGTTCCTGTATCTCTGCCATACTACGTTCGATTGTATGCGAATCCAATACCCTTGGTGCTGAAGGCGAATGACCGCGCTAGTCGATAATTTTTACCCCTCCCGCGCCTACCAGATCTTCCACCCGATCGATAAATAGACGATCCGCGCATACCTTCATTCCGCTCGGTTCCAGTACCGCGCAGAACTCGCCTGGCTCTTCCAGATCCAGGAGGACCTTGCCATTGCCCGGCGTGGAGAGGCAGATCTCCAGAAGCTTTTCCAGCAGCGCAGCATCCGGATGATGCAGAGGGACGCGGATGCGAAGTGCATCCGGCGTTTTAATCTTCACATCCTCAAGCGCCATGATGTTCGAGATGGAGAGCTTGGGCGCGGCGTCTTCGTCGCCGCGAAGCTGTCCTTTCACGAGTACCGGAACGTCGATCTTCAACTTCTCTGCAAGCTTCTCGTAGTCGCGTGGAAACGCAATGAGATCAATCTTCCCCGTCGTGTCTTCCAGGCAGGCCTGTGCGTACATCTCGCCCGAACGCTTCGACTTCGCCACCTTCAGGCCGGTAATGACACCGGCAATCTGTATCTCGTTCTGTGGCTCCTGCTGTGCGCCGCGACGGAAGACCTGCGGCTCGGGCTTCATCTCGCAGGCCACTGAGGCCGCGATCACCTTCATGTTGCGCAGCTTCTCACGGTACTTGTCCATTGGATGCCCGGAGACGAAGAAGCCAAGCACCTCCTTCTCGTTCTGCAGACGCGTGTGCTCGTCCCACTCGGCTACCTGCGGGAGATCATCCTGGGGAGATGAGTCCATGGGACCAGAGTCGAAGATGCCAAAAAGTCCATGCTGCCCCGCTGCGGCGTCGCGCTGCGACTTCTGCGCCCGTTCCATCGCTCCATCGACCGCCGCGAAGACGCGCGCACGGGGGCCAAAGGAATCCATGGCTCCAGCCTTGATGAGCGATTCGAAGACGCGCTTGTTGAGAAGCTTCAGCTCAACCTTGTCGCAGAAGTCCCAGAGCGAG
>JAHFTZ010000468.1 GCA_023265355.1 Terriglobus sp. | reverse complement strand
TGCCTTCGCGCGCTCGATGCAACCAGCGACAGAGCCGCCTTCTCCTGGATCGTGCTGGCTGCCGCAAGCAACATCGTCGGAGGCACCGCACGGCAGGTAGCCTGGGTCGGCATTCTCGCTCTGGTTCCCGCCACGGCCTGGTTCAGGCGCTCACGCCGCGGAGCCTTGGCGCTGGGCGGCTCTCTGTGGGCCTTAGGCGTCGCGTCCATTATGCTCATGGGGAAATGGTGGTCCCACAAGCCCGGATATATGACCGAGGAGCTGCTTCCTCCCGGCAGCAAGATGCGCTCCTTGCACTTCCTCTTTAACTTCACGCATGCCATCGTCCTGGCCATTCTCTGCACGGCCTTTCTTTTACTCCCTCTGCTCGTGGCGTGGCTGTCGCGGATACGTCTGCTGCCTCGCCTCGCACAGGTAGGATTCGCCCTCTTGTCCCTCGTCTACATCGCTCTCTGCATGCGCAGAACGCACAGAAATGACTTCGAAAACCTCGTTGCGCCGTGGGCCCGGAACGTCATACAGGACCAGATCTACGCCAGTTACCACATCTGGATGCTGACGGATCGACCCGTCGCTTTTCCCTGGATACGCATCTTTCTCTCTGTGGCGGTGATCCTCGCACTCCTCAGCTTTGCCTTCGGTGTGCTCCGCTTCCTTCGCTCCCGTACGCCAGAACACACCATCGTAAGCGGCCTCGCAGCATGCGCCTCCTCTCTCTATCGGCGTCCCGCGCTTGCGCTACTCGTGGTGTACACCGCGGCGTACTCCGCTCTGCTGATTCCGCGCACCCTGCACTTATTTCTCGTGGACAGGTATCAGTTCGGTCTGCTGCCGCCGCTCGCCATTCTGATCCTGATCTTCCATCAGAAGTACCTCTCGCCGCGGATCTCTGGCCTCAGCGTGGCCGTCCTCGTGTTGTTTGCCTGCGTCGGTGTCGCGGGCACGCATGACCTCTTCGCGCAGTATCGCGCCACCGTGCAAGCCACCAACCTCCTTCTGCAGGCAGGCATACCCCGCACGCACATCGACGGAGGCGAAGAGTTCGACGGCTGGACGCAGATCGAAACCGAAGGATACCTGCACGATCCCCGCATTCAAAACGTGGACCCTTACTTCAAAGTCATGGGTAAGGACAGCACTCTGCCCGAGATCTGTTCCTTCCACTTCCTCAAACAGACGCCCATCGTCCAACCGGTCTACTTCACGGCGACAGAAAAACTGCCCTGCCTGAAGGCATCGCCGTTTGGCGAAGTCGCGTATCGCTCCTGGCTGCCGCCCTACCAGCGTGGTGTCTGGATTCTGCAGCGGCCATAGCTCCGCCGCAGCCTACCGCCGCTTGTACTTGATCAGAAACTCATACCCGGGATTCGGAGGAAACAACGCGTTCACCGCCCGCAGACGATCTCCCAGATCACGTGGAGCCAGCAGCGGATACTCCCGCTCCTTCAGATCCGCGTACTCGAAATCGAGATACAGCGACAGCATATAGATCGCCATTGCGTCCACAAACGCGGCTTCGAGAAACTCCGACTTGGCCTTCTCGTCCACCACGCCGCCCCTGCGCGCCCTCTCCCGGCTCTCAAAGGCGTCATAGCTCGTCTCACCGCGCGCACCCATCTCGGTCTGCCCCCACACCAGGGAAGCAAAGCCAGAGGGAACGCCCGTCACATCCACTACGCCGTGAGCGACGTTGATAAACAGTTCAAACGCCAGAGCGAACGCATCTCCATGCAGACGGCTGGAGAGAAACACACCCTCGTGGCCGTCCAGCTTTACATTCCTATGGCAGATCGCGCGATCCGCCAGCTTTGGAGAGTAGGACGTCGCCACAAAGACAGGAGACGATTTTTTCTGCTCCACGCTCTCCGCCTCGCCCGTCAGGGTCAGCGCCAGAGGCACAAAGTAAAAGACGGTCTTGTCCAAAGCCGCAGACATCGCCAGAGGCACGGTATTCACCAGCCGTTTCAACTCGGCGGTCACGGAGACATCCGTCCCTTTGCCCAGAACACCGCTCAAATCGCCAAACGTCGCATAATGAACGCCATTCGTCGCCGTCTCGGGCCGCGACTGCGCCGCAGCCTCCGTCGCCGGGATCTCCTGTACACCCTGCTCTGTCACTGCATCCACCATCAAGCGTTATTCTATCCGCAGGGGACATTTTGATGAACAACTACACCACGTCCAATGACTACAAAGGCCCCCGGCTCTTCGGCGCTCCCGTGGGCGACTTCGGCATCTTCCAAACCGCGCTCTTCATCTTCGCCGCCACGCTAAGCGCGTTCTTCCTCGCTACCTTCGCCGGGATCGCCGCTTTGCTTGCGTACACCAGCATCGGCCACCACAGCGCGGACTTCAGCCTGGCCTACATGCGCGTCGGCCTCCCCATCGGCATTCTCATGTTCCTTTCCAGCACGATCTACCTCGGCGGAATTTATATTCGCCGGATTACCCGCCGATAAAAGGACAAAATCAGAGACAACAAAGCGCGCTGCTCCTTGTACCCTGTCTCCATTCCCTTTTGGAGGCTCCATGTACCCAGACGTCGCGCGCCGCTGTGCAGCTTTCGCCGCACTCGT
>JAHFTZ010000467.1 GCA_023265355.1 Terriglobus sp. | reverse complement strand
GTAAAATGAGCATATGCCCAGAGCCGAAGCGGCATCCACCACAATCGTGAAACGCGCCACCTGTTCGCTCGACTGCCCGGACTCCTGCGGCATTCTGGCCACGGTGGACACGTCCAGTGGACGCGTGGTGAAGATCGGCGGAGACCCGTCTCACCCGGTGACGCGCGGCTTTCTCTGTGGCAAGGTGGCCAAGTACCTCGACCGCGTCTACTCTCCGGACCGCCTGCTCTATCCCATGCGCCGCCGCGCGGGCGTTGCCAAAGGTTCGCTCCCGCATGGGCGTGAGGCAGAGGCCTTCGAGCGCATCTCCTGGGACGAAGCGCTCGACACGATCGCGAAGAATCTCCAGCGCGTCAGCGATCAGTACGGCCCGGAGTCCGTTCTCCCCTACTCCTACGCCGGAACCATTGGCAGACTCGGCTACGGATCCATGGACCGGCGCTTCTTTCATCGGCTGGGAGCCTCGCAACTCGACCGCACCATCTGCTCCTCTGCCGGCACCGAAGCCCTGAACCTTGTCTACGGCACGCGCCTCATGACCCCGCCGCAGGAGTATGCGCATGCAAAGCTGATCCTGGCCTGGGGCGCGAACATTCACGGCAACAACATCCACCTCTGGCCCTTCATCGAGGAGGCCCGCCGCAACGGCGCACGTCTCATCGTGATCGACCCCTACGCCACACGCACGGCAAAGCTCGCAGACTGGCACATCCCCGTCCGGCCCGGCACAGACGTCGCGCTTGCGCTGGGAATGATGCACGTCATCCTGCGCGATGGTCTACAGAACATGGACTACATCGAAGCCTGCACCCACGGCTTCGATGCGCTTCGCGAACGTGCTCTCTCTGAAACGTATACGCCGGAGAACGTCGCCCGCATCACAGGCATGGCGGCGGACCAGATCGTCAAACTCGCACGCGAGTACGCCACCACAAAGCCCGCCGTGATCCGCATGAACTACGGCGTGCAGCGCGGCGAAAACGGAGGCACCGCGGCGCGCACCATCTCCATGCTTCCCCTGCTTACAGGAGCCTGGCTCCATCGCGGTGGAGGCTTCGGCCTCTCCAGCTCCGGCGCCTTCGGCTTCAACGGCGCGCGCCTTGAGATGCCGGAACTCATGCGCGCCAGCCCGCTTCAGCGTGATGCCCGCGTCGTGAACATGAGCCAGCTTGGCCATGCGCTCACAGAGTTAAACGAACCCAAAGTCTACGCGCTCTTCGTCTACAACTCCAACCCAGCCGTCATCGCACCGAACCAGAGCGATGTCTTGCGCGGCATGCGGCGCGACGGCCTCTTCACCGTCGTCCACGACCAGACCTTCACCGACACCGCCGACTACGCCGACATCCTTCTCCCCGCTCCCAGCTTCCTCGAACAGAGCGACGTGCAGGGAGCCTACGGCCACTACTTCGTGCAACTCTCCGAACGCGCCATGGCCCCGCTCGGAGAAGCGCGTTCCAATGTGGAGGTCTTCGGCGACCTCGCCCAGCGCATGGGCTTCACCGAACCCTGCTTCCGCGAGACGGAAGATGACCTTATCGACCAGGCCCTGGACACACCCCATCCCTGGATGCAGGGCATCACGCGCGACCGTCTCCGCTCCGAAGGCCCCATCGAACTGGGCTTCCCGCGTAACGCGAACGGCGAATACCTTCCCTTCAGCGATGCGAGCTGGTTCCGCACACCCAGCGGACGTGGCGAGTTCTACTCCGAAACCCTCGCTCAGCGTGGCATGGACCCGCTCCCTGGCTGGGTTCCGAATCGGGAGTCGCGCCACGGCGATCACGGCACGGCGTACCCGCTGGAGCTTCTTGCCCGCAAAGCCGATCACTGGATGAACTCCACCTTCGCGGACATTCCAACACACCGCAGGATGGAGGAAGCCCACCTCGGCAAGCTGGAGATCCACCCGTACGACGCCGCGACGCGCGGCATCGTCGCAGGCGCGTTCGTCACCGTTGCGAACGATCGCGGCACACTACGTCTGCTGGCGGAGGTAGGCCCAACGGTTCCGCCCGGCGTCGTCGCGACGCGTATGGGATGGAACAAGCTCTCCGGGGACGGCCATGGCGTCAACCTGCTCACCAGCGAACGACTTACAGATTTTGGCGGCGGCCCGACTTTTTACTCCACGATGGTGGAAGTGCGGGTCGAGGTAGCTCTCGATCCTGCGCGAATTTCGCCTTTGTCAGGTAGCGCGGAAGATACGTTCTCCCAGCCAACGCGGACAGATGCACCGGATAAGGTGCATACTCCGGCTCTGCCGCTCGTTTAAGCCTCGTCCCTCCCATATAATCAAGCTCTCCGGAACAGTTGGTTCGCGGGCAGATTTCATGCAGTGAAGGTGTTCGTATTCTTACCGTGAAACAGGAGGGCGTCAGCTCTCTGAAGCATGCGCAAATGATTCTGCGGTCTCCTGGAAGCCAATTCGGCAGATGGTTCCGTCCCGTAGCAACGGCAGCACTCCTTTCTGCTGCCATTGCTCCCGCGACCTATGCTCAGGCCACCACCGGACAGACGTTCTGCCAACCCCAGGTCGTCGGGAACCGCCGCATTCCGAAGGAATCCGTCATTGCGCGT
>JAHFTZ010000466.1 GCA_023265355.1 Terriglobus sp. | reverse complement strand
CCGTCATCAGCTTCCAGCCGGCCCAATCGTCCTCGGCGAGGCCGTCTTCGATGGACACTATCGGATACTGCTCCACCCAGTTCGCCCAGTACTCGACCATCTGCTCCGAGGTCTTCTCGCTCTTGTCCGACTTCTTGAAGACGTACATCCCCGTCTCCTTGTCGTAGAACTCGCTGCTGGCAGGATCGAGCGCCAGAGCGATATCGTCGCCCACGGCGAAACCGGCAAGCTCAATCGCCTCGAGAATGACGTCGAGAGCCTCTTCGTTGGAACGCAGCGAAGGTGCGAAACCGCCCTCATCACCCACGGAGGTCTGCAGACCCTTCTTCTTCAGAACGCCCTTGAGCGTATGAAAGACTTCTGTTCCCCAGCGCAGGGCGTCTGAGAAAGTCTCCGCGCCGACGGGCATGATCATGAACTCTTGAAAATCCACATTGTTATCGGCGTGCGCTCCTCCATTAATGATGTTCATCATCGGCGTCGGCAGCACGCAGGCGTTCACGCCGCCGAGATAGCGGTAAAGCGGCAGCTTGAGAGCGTTTGCCGAAGCACGCGCGCAGGCCATCGACACCGCCAGAATCGCATTTGCGCCAAGACGCGATTTGTTCGGTGTCCCATCGAGGGCGAGCATCGTCGCGTCGATCAGGCGCTGGTTGGTGGCATCCATACCTGCGAGTTCCGGAGAGATGTTGCTCTCCACGTTCTCCACGGCCTGCATGACTCCCTTGCCGAGATAGTGCTCCTTGTCGCCGTCACGCAGCTCCACCGCCTCATGTTCGCCAGTAGAAGCGCCGCTCGGCACCGCGGCGCGCCCCAGCGCTCCGCCTGCAAGGAGAACATCGGCTTCAACTGTCGGATTGCCGCGCGAATCCAGGATCTCGCGTGCGTGGATGGAAACGATCTCAGTCATGGTGCTCCTTTGTCCATTTTGCAAAATACTTCCGTGGTTCAAACTTCCCGAAGCGACCACTCGATGCGCAAGGCGTTCATTCAGCTTGGGTCTCCTGTTCACGGGAATACTACGCCCGCCCGCTAACCCTATGCTTTCAATCAACTCCGCCATGCACGCGCCACCAGCAGCGATTCTAACAAAGACCGGAGGCCATCCCGGGCGTTGGCAGACTGGATTCCCCGGAGCGAAAGTCGCGTCCCACCGCGCCCACACTCTTCTAGGCTGGATAGTGTCCAGCACAAACTCTGTGCCATGGAGGAAAATTCATGAAACGTTCATCCGCCCTGCCCCTTTCCGCAGCCTTTACCTTAGCGACGATGCAAGCCGTGGCCCAGGCCAGTGGCGTTGCCAATCCTCCCGAGGCGATCGTTGCCGATCAGCCCGCGCCGACCTACGCCCCGGCACCGGCGACTGCCAGCAGCGCACCTGTGAGTTCTCCGTCCACCAGAATGTCCACGCCCACGTCGGAGCCGCCCTTCGCCATCGTAGGCCCGTCCGCAGCGGTCGCTCCCGACCCGCATCACGTTTCGCTTTCGCGGTACAACGCGCAGCAGGCGGGCGACGATGACGCCTCGTTGATGGTCACCGATGTCCCTGCGGCAGAGAACGAGCTCCCTGTAGGCACCCTCCTGCGCGTTCGCGTCCATCAGGAACTCGACACCACCAAGACGGCTCAGGGAACTGCTCTTCTGGGCGAGCTCTCCGAACCCGTAGAGCGCAACGGCCGCATTTTTTTGCCCGCCGGTACGCCCTTCGCTGCGACCGTGACCGCCGTTCATGGCGGCAAACGCGTCTCGGGTGCGGCTTTGATTCATATCGAACCGCGCAGCATCACGCTGGGCGGCGTGCAGTACCCCGTCCGCGCGTCCGTGATTGACACCGACCAGTACGGCCAGACACGCATCGACAACGAAGGAAATATTGTTCGCAAGGACCATGCAGGAGCTACCTTCGCGGCGATGTCTCTCACCACCGGCGGTGCGGCAGCAGCAGGCGGCGTCCTAGGAGGCGTTCCGGGAGCTCTGATCGGAGCCGGCATCGGCGCGGGAGCCAGCACCATCTGGTGGCTCAAGCAGGATCGCCAGATGCACCTCCCGCCCGAGGCGACCATCATCTTCAGCTTGTCCTCGCCTCTCTTCCTCAACCACCCCAGGAGCGAAGGCGCAGAGTAACTACCGCTCGCGGATCGGCAGGTCGGTTCCCGTTTCCAGCCCGAAGCGCGATAGCTCGCGCTTCTGCAGACTGTAATCGATAAGGAAACCGACGCCGATGGCGAAGGGGATAAAGCCAGCCGCCGCACCAGCAAGGACTTTCTGTCTTTCTGTTATCCAGGCCAGAAGTAGAAAGAAGCCGGTCAGGCCGATACCGACGGAGATGAGAACGATCGCCGTTCTTCTTGCGATGCCCAGGCTGCGGAGCGGATCGCGAACGGGTCTGTTGTCGTCCTCCGACTTCCCGAGCAAACGATCGATATCGTCCACGCTCATACCGCGCGCGATCATGGCCATCCGCTGTTCGGCCCTCATTTTGACATTGTGAGCGTTCCCGATAATTCCGGCGACGATCGCTACAATCGCGACCGCCATCCCCCCGAGTGGAATAGTGAACGGGCTGAACATCCCATGTACATGCATT
>JAHFTZ010000056.1 GCA_023265355.1 Terriglobus sp. | reverse complement strand
GGGCAGGTAAGGTAATCTTGCAAAATAGATTCCAGGATGCCAGACGACCCGGCGAGGTGCATCGACCGGACTCACTTCATCGTCAGCATAGGCGTCGGTATAAATGGTCACATAGTTCCGTAGGCCGGGCACGTGAAGGCGAAAGTCGAAGGCACTCTTACGGTCTCCTGGATCCTCTCGGTCTCCATAGCCGCCGGCTCCAGTAGAGTTGCTGCTGAAGAGATTGTGCTTCAGGTTTCCCAGCGTCATGGGATGTCCCTCTCCGAAGAGAATGGACCAGCGCGTGAAGCTCACCTCAAAGAGGCGGCCCAAATTGAAGTCGACCTTCAGGCCATTGAAGTAAGGCCTCGCCGGATAGTGGTGTCCGGAGAGCTTTCCGAAGACGGCATCGATGCGATAACTGCCCCACGAAGGTACGAAGGGGAAGGGATGCGGTCGTGTGGCGACGAGACGCAGGTTGTAGGTGGGTTCCGCGTTGCTGGAAAACGACAGCGGTCCCATGGTGGTCGGACCCCAGAAGAGCTCCTGTTTGCCGAAGGAAAGAGAGTACCCATCGAACGCGACACCCGCATAGAGTTCGAGCGGGCGCTGTCGCACGTAGGAAGGGCTTGCGGTGGTAATGGGATAGGGTGGCGCTTTGTCCCGAGTGCCGAAGTCATCGAGACTGAAATAAAGCGCAGAGAGCGCGGCCGTGGTCGCGGGAATCGTAGGTGTCTGCTGCAACTCCTGGCGATTATAGAAAAAGAAGCGTCCATGCACGGCACGGATTGAATATCCGGCGATCGTACTGGTTCCGCGGCCCAGGGGGCGACCGAAGTCGTTGGTCCAGGTTTGCCCGATGTGAAATCCATCGTATAGGGCCGGACCCGCGATCGTTCCGACACGCATGTAGCCAGACTCCACCACTGCCTGGGAGGATTCGTTCGGCTCGGCCAGTTCCTGTTCGAGTTGCGGAATAAGCCGTTCGGCCTCGTTCATGATGCCGTCGTCGACGGCATAGTAGCTGCCACGGACGCCAGAGAGAATCTCCTTGGCCTGCTGCACCTGGCGGCGGCACTCCTGCCGTGTCCAGGGACGGATGGCAACACTTTGAAAGGGAACAAGCCCCATGGAACTGAGGCGTTCCAACGCCGGATAGATCCAGCTATCCATGGGAACATTCGTGGAACCGATCTTGTCACTGCCGTTATTGGAACCATTCTCCCAGGCGGCGGAACTTGAGACCGCCTGTGGGGCAGTCTCCTGAGACGCAAGAAGCGGTTTCAGCGCCCACGAAGATTGGACGAAATACGCTCTGCCCGGATTCTCTACCGAAGAAGTCAAAGCGGACGAAGGAAGAATAAAAACTCCATCGCCAAGGTTGGCCCGGGGAGCGGTATGTTCCTGCGTGTAACCGATTCCGGAAGCGGCCACCAGGGTGGCCGCTGTCATCGAACGGAGAAGCTTGCTGCGAAGATTCATGATGCCTCGGAGCGTGAGAGCAAGATGCAATGACTCACCTCGATGGTCGGCGCTAACAACGTTCTGCGCGCTCGATGTGAACTACTGCTTGATTACACTAAGCGCTGCGGCTCCGAGTGCGAACGAGGAAAACAGCTGCGAATAGTCGACGAACTGCCTGATAAAGGCAGGCTTGATCGGCTTCTCGGGAATGACAATGGAGTCGCCGGGATTGATCTGTGCCGCGTCGAAGCCGTTCTTCCACACACCCTTCGCGCGTTGGCGGCTGTAGACCGAACCATCCGCTCGAATGATGAAGGCATGACTGCGGTCCGCGATGGGATTCTCCTTACCCGCGAGCAGAACATAGTCTTCAACGCGGCGTCGGGAATCGAAGAGAAAGACGCTCTGTCCGTAGACAGCGCCGATGACATTGACGGTGAGCGGGCGTGACGGCACGCGGAAGACGTCGCCATCTTCGAGCGGAATGCGTGGGATGCTCTCAGATCCGGAACTCTCGGGACGGAACTCCAGAACGATACGCCCAGTAGCACGCAGTTTGCGCAGTTGAGCAATGATGTCTCTCTGTTCGACCAGAGCGTTAGGGTCGACGACAGCATTATTCGACGAAGCTGCGCGGATCGCGGCAGAGCGCTGCATGCTGATTGAAACAGAGGTGACGTACTCATCCAGGCGCTGCTGCTGGGCAATACGGGCTGATTCGCGCGTGAAGCTCGCACCGTAGAGGTAAGCCTTGGTCGAGAGCCCACCAGCGCGTTGCACCAGGTCGGCCAGAGTTTCGTCGGGTCCGACGCTGTAGACGCCCGAGCCCTTGAACTCGCCCTCCAGGCGAACAAACTTTGTCTGCTCGTCCTGCGGCACATGAACATCCGCCTGTGACAGGATCGTCACGATGTCTCCCGGTTGAAGCTCAAGATTCTGGGAAGGATCGTGGTTTTGCAGGAGCTTTTCCGGATTGAAGGGAACAAGCGAGTTCTTCAACGTAACCGGATCAAGTCGCTCGATGACGGCGTAGGACCAATCAATCTCCGGAGCGGGAATCTTGATGGTGTTACGCGGACCGATGTTTGCAATATTGCGGCTAGTGGCTGCTTGCTGCTCTTCAGCGAGCGAACCGCTGCTCAACGAGGTCTCAGGAGGCCGCATCAGGCCTTCGCGGTCACCCTGCTCCTGCGAATCCCGGCTCCGGTTCCGCTGGTCTGAGTTTGAGTACTGATTATTTGTGTTGGCAGTGTTGCCGTTGTAGCTCTGGTCGAAGTTCGAATCCTGAGACGGATCGAGCGTATCTGGATCAGGGCCAAGGGAGGAGATTCCCGCTCGGTTAGAGACAATTCCAGTTGTGGGGTCACCTGTGATGCCGTTGTTTGCTTGCCCATTTTGCGTTTGCCCGTTTAGGGTCTGACCATTCTGCGTCCTGGAGGTCTGCTGTCTTGGCCGAATGGGACGTAACGGTTCAAAAAGTGGGACAGGAACGCCTAAACGGTTGCGCTGTTCCCAGTAATTCCGCGTTAGCAGGGACATGCGGTCGGGAATGATATCGCTCAGGTGCATGCCCGCATGCCAGGGGAAGCGCCCGGGGTTCGCGAGATTTCCGCGAATCGTCACGGACTGCTGATAGGCCGCGCTGATGTGGTTGGCAAACAGAACATCGCCGTCGTGCAAGAGGGTCGCCTTACCCGTTGCGTCGAGATTGACTGTCATAGCGGCACGCGAGCGGTTCTCTTCGATGCGTTCCAAAGAGATCTGCGTCGTAGACCCGGTAGGAGTGAAGCCTCCGGCGAGATCCAGCAAGCTGCCTACTGTGGTGTCTCCCCGCAGTTCATACACGGCCGGATGGCGGATGCTGCCAGCCAATGCGACCTGAGGACCCGCTGCGGGGATGAAGATCGTGTCATTTGCCTGCAGACGAATGTCCTGTGATTTGTCGCCGCGCAGGATGAGGTCGTAGAGGTCAAGCTCGGAGACGACCTTGCCGTCCCGGCGCACCTGGATGCGTCGCAGGGATCCCTGAACATTCGGTCCACCCGAGACAAAGAGCACATTCAGTACCGTGCTGAGGGAGCTGACAGTATAAGCACCTGGGCGCCGCGCCTCTCCCACGACGTAAACCTGTATGGAACGAAGGTGTCCGAGGTTGACGGAGAGATTGAAGTTTCTAAACGTGTGGCGAATATCAGCGCTGATATGTTCCTGAAGCTGGTCCACGCGAAGACCTGCCACATGAATGGCGCCAACCTGGGGTACATAAATTGATCCCGTGCTGTCGACCGTGAGTTGGCCATTGAAGGATTCAGGTCCCCAAAGGCGCAGAAGAACCTCGTCGCCGGGACCAAGAAGGTAATCAGAGAGCGTCGGGATCTGGTCCGCCGGAGCAAATGTGGAGGGAGCTCTCTGAAAGAGATCCCGACCGAACACCGGAACCGTTTCGCCCGTGGCAGCTTTTGCCAATCTCTGCATATCGACGAGAGGATCGGGTGGGAAAAAGACGTTCGTCTGGTTCGCATCTGTCTGTCTGCGATTGTTGTTGGTAGACGCCGAATCGACATACAGCTGTGTGCCTTGATCCGGTCTCTGATCTCTTGTTGCAGAGCTCTGCCCGCTCAGGTCGCCGGAGCTTTGAATAGGAAGGGAGGAACCTCCGCTTTGACCAGAGTTGGCGCTATCGCGGCAGTCAGACACAGTAGGGTCACAGCTCGACGTGTTTTGGGCGGAGATCAGAGGGCTTACCCCAAGCAGTAAAAACGGAGTGAGAAGAGCGAGTCGTCGGACGAAGGTGCAGAGCGGTACTTTGGCCTGCGTTGTCCGCGAAAGTGCCGGCATGATGTCTCCCAACTTCTGAGAAGGTCCCCAATGTTTCAACCGCGCTTGTTCCAGAGTCAAAATAGAGGACTTTCTATCGTCGTTTTTCATAGATTTGTAGCGGTCTTAAGATCTGCGATCGACGGAATCGCCAAGCGAACAGAACCCTTATTGATGATAATAGAGCACCCATCAACAGGCCACCGGCAGGAGGGAAGGCGAAGGAAAAACTTCAACTGAATCCGTAGAGGTGCTTCTGAAACTATTGCCAGAAGGCATGAGAATCAGGTCTAATCGCCTGCGTCAAGACTTGGCGTACGGTGGAAGAAACACTGCAGTCAGGTCGATCCACTGAGGTTAGCTTCAGGGGACTGAGGGAGAAAGCTGAGGATGCTCGATATATAGAGCTCATCTAAAATCTTTAGGTGGCAACACCCTATCCCGCAATTATGAGGCGTCCGGCTCTCGCTTTGAATGCACTGGACGGTTATACTTTTGGAGTTACAGAGAGTAAGGCAAATGACGGAGTCGCATGCAAGCTAGAACGCTTGATACCCAGATCTTTCGTGCTCGGGCGTTCCCAGGCAATATAGGTTTCGTCATCCCCACGTACAACGCCGGCTCATACTGGAATCGCTTCCACGCTGCGCTGGAACGGCAAGGAATTCCCCGGGAACAGGTTTTAGTCGTCGACTCTTCCTCGACGGACGAGACAAGAAGCAGCGTGCAGGATGCTGGTTACACGCTGATGGAGATTCCCCAGAAGAGCTTCCGTCATGGCGGTACGCGCCAGTTGGCTGCGGACTCTCTTCCGTGGGCTGACATCCTGGTTTTTCTTACGCAGGATGCCATTCCTTGTGGGACCGATCCGATAGAGCAACTTGTGCGGGCCTTCGAGGATCCTCAGGTAGGCGCGGCCTACGGCCGTCAACTCCCCCGGGAGGAGGCTGGCCCCGTCGAGCGGCATGCGCGTTTGTTTAATTATTCAGAGAAATCAGAAGTTCGAACCTTCGAGAGCCGAGAACGGCTGGGGTTCAAAGCAGCTTTCCTTTCCAACAGTTTTTCGGCCTATCGAAGGGCAGCTCTGGAAGCCGTCGGCGGCTTTCCACGAGACGCAATTATCTGCGAAGACACCACTGTGGCAGGACGACTTCTCATTGACGGATGGAAGATCGCCTATCAGGCGGATGCCACGGTCATTCACTCGCACGCACTCTCTGTGCGGGAAGAGTCGTCACGTTACTTCGACATCGGAGTCCATCACGGCCGCGAAAAATGGCTTCTGGCGGCATTCGGTGGAGCAGGAGGAGAGGGACGCGCGTTTGTGCTCTCCGAACTGCGCTATCTTTTGAAGACCCAACCATCCCAGATCCCCAGCGCCTTTTTTCGCAACCTCAGTAAGTGGGCCGCGTATCAACTCGGTCTACGGGAAAAGCATCTTCCGCGGGTATTGAAAGAGAGTTTTTCGACCCAGCCGAGTTTCTGGCAACAAGATGGAGAGCCCTCGTTCTCTCCAGACCCGCATGTAGCTGCACGACGTGTTCATTGAGCGAATTCGCCTGAATTGCACCCAACTCAATGTTTGATCATCGCGTAACTTTCTCTGGGAGGGGCATGCCACTGCAGAACCAGCCATCCGATCTCCAAGTCGCTGCGACTTATCCCTCAGCTGACCTTGGATACATTCATCCGGCACAGGACACTAAAACTGTCCCCTTCGGTATTGGTGCGGCGTCCCCGTCCTATACGTTTGAATATGTTGTCATCAAGCGTATCTTCGATATCTCCGTCGTCCTTTTCTTCTCCCCCATCATCCTGCTCTTCGTTGCCGCGCTATGCCTGCTGGTAGCCCTTAGCTCTCCAGGCCCCATCTTCTTTTCGCATCGTCGCATTCGTCGTGGCGGGGCCTTCTTTTCCATGTGGAAGTTTCGTACGATGTGCGTGAACTCCGCTGAGGTCCTGGAGCGGCATCTCACCCTCCATCCGGAAGACCGCGAAGAGTGGGACCTCAATCACAAACTCAAGAACGATCCCCGCGTGAACTCCATCGGGCGTCTGCTCCGTCGGTTTTCGCTCGACGAACTGCCCCAGATATGGAATGTGCTGACGGGCCGCATGAGCCTGGTGGGACCCCGTCCCATCGTGGCCGCCGAGGTCGAAAAGTACGCTGAAAACTTTGCGTATTACACCGCGGTCACCCCCGGTATTACGGGTCTCTGGCAGGCCTCGGGCCGCTCGACTCTCAGCTACGATGAGCGGGTTGAGCTCGACCGTTACTACGTCGAAAACTGGAGCCTCTGGCTCGACCTCAAGATTCTCTTTCGCACCATACGCTGCGTGGTCAACTCAGACGGAGCGTACTAAAGGCCTCTGGCCAAGAAGGCTCCGTCTCCCTGGCTCACTTGAGTGACGTAGGTATCGCCTGCTCAATGAACCGCAGGACCGGCAAAAATCATCCAATTCCCGGGATCTCTCTGCGGGAGTAACATCAACAGTATGGCCATTATCACCAAGCCAGTCGTGAGGCAGGCCTCCAAGCCGGACAGCTTCGAGCGCACACTCCGATCTGCCAACACGACCATGCTCTTCTCAGAGACGGTGCGTCTTGCCGTCGACAGCTTCCGCGCCAGCAAGGTCCGCTTCCTCCTCACGATGGTGGGCATGATCATCGGTTCGGCCTCGATCATCCTGGTCGTCACCATCGGTCTCACCGGCAAGCAATATGCTCTCGATCTTCTCTCCTCCATCGGCCCCAACATGGTCGAGATGCAGTACGTCGGCGGCGCGCTCTCCGGTCCGAACAATACGACATCGCCCGATTTCATGACGAAAGACGACGAAGCCGCCGTCAACGCGCAGATTGCTGGTATCAAGGCTTCTTCTCCGATGCTGGAGTATCACCAGCCCGTCAGCATCGGAAATGGCGTCAGCAAAGAAGCGATGATGCTCGGCGTATCACCGCAGTACAAGGATGTGCGCAACCTGGCTGTCATGGCCGGGAGATTTTTTGACGACCAGGACGACAGAAGCCACTCCAAGGTCGGGGTCCTCGTAGAGCCGTTTGCTAAGACTTTGTTCGGCTCCATCAACGAAGCGGTCGGCAAAAAAGTCACGATCCAGGGCATACCCATTACCGTGATCGGTGTCTTCAAGCCGCGTGTCGATACCTTCGGGCAATCTGAGATAGGCGACGAGACCATGCTCGTTCCCTATCCTGTGCTTCGGTACTTTACGGGCACGGATCAGGTAAAAGAGATCTTCTTTACAATGAAAGAGGCTGGCGACGTGCCGCGCGCGGCGAATCAGATCCTTGCGCTCATCAAATCGCGCCACCGTCCCGCAACGGTCTACAAATACATGACCATGACACCCATTCTTAAAACAATGGCTCAGATTGCGAATATGCTCACGGTCGTGCTCTCGCTCGCGGCGTTCATCACGTTGATCGTCAGCGGCACAGGCATCATGAACAGTATGCTTGCGAACGTGCAGGCGCGTATTCGTGAGATCGGCATCCGCAAGGCCCTGGGCGCGACCGCGCGGGAGATTCGCCTGCAGTTCCTTACGGAAGCCGTGTCCCTCTCGCTGAGCGGAGGCATCATTGGAACTCTGCTCGGCCTTGCAGTTCCAATCAGTGTCAATCTGCTGACGCCGTTCAAAATTCCGATCAGCTACTGGTCCGCCGTCATTGCGCTCTCGACCAGCGTGCTGGTTGGTGTAATCTTTGGAACTTTGCCCGCGAACCGTGCTGCGGCGCTGGATCCTGTGGAGACGCTGAAGTACGAGTAACGGAGGGCTTCTGCGGGCTACATCGGCAGAGCGAGGTGTTCCATCTCGGCCTGCATACACTCCAGGGAACAGTTCCGAAACTCCATGCGCGCCACTGCCGTCCGCGCGTCGCCAGAGGAGACGCCATAGCCGCGTCCGGCGATGAAGGTCGAAACCAACTCGGCTGCCTGCCATGAATCCAGACCGGCCTGCAGGAGTTCATTGCGAAGGTCCGTCAGGTCATTGAGAGCGAATTTATTGATCGATTCTTGTTCCATGATGACCTCCTTCGGATAAGTTCTGTCTCCGATTAGACGTGAACCATCCCTCCGGGTTGCAGCACACTTCCGTTACCATTGGGTTATAGGAGTGACACGAATGGTGCTGGATGGAGTCGCGATCGCTGCCGAAATCAAGGCAGAAGTAAAGAAGGAAGTAGAAGCACTCGCAGTGAAAGGAATCAAGCCAGGACTGGCTGTAATCCTCGTTGGCGAGGATCCCGCGTCACAGATTTACGTGCGCAGCAAGGTGAAAACCTGCGGAGAACTTGGCATTGCAAGCACCATGATCACGCCGGACGCCTCGATTTCTACGGAAGAGTTGCTGAAAATTGTTGACGATCTCAATGCCAATGACGAAGTAGATGGCATCCTCATCCAGCTTCCCCTGCCCAAGCAGGTCGACACCAAGCGTCTTCTCGAAGCCGTTCGTCCAGAAAAGGATGTAGACGGATTCCACCCCATTAACGTCGGTCGCCTGCAGACGGGCAAAGGTGGCCTGGCTCCGTGCACGCCAGCAGGCATTATCGAAATCCTCAAACGCACCAAGCTACCCATCGCCGGGCAGCACGCCGTCGTCGTGGGTCGCAGCGACATTGTGGGCAAACCAGCCGCGATGATGCTGCTCAATGAAAGTGCCACCGTTACGGTATGCCACTCCAGGACGAAGGACCTCGCAGCCGAAACGCTTCGCGCGGACATCCTCGTTGCGGCCATCGGTCGCCCCGGATTTATCACCGAAGCCATGGTCAAACCCGGCGCTGTCCTGATCGACGTAGGCATCAACCGCATGGAAGACGCTGCCGACGTCGAGCTTTACTTCCCAGGAAACACCGCACGCGCCGAAGGCTTCGCCAAGCGCGGCTACACGGTGATCGGGGATATCGATCCCCGCGCCTTTGCCAAGGCCTCGGCGTATACGCCCGTTCCGGGGGGCGTCGGGGCCCTCACCATCGCCATGCTGATGCACAACACCCTCACCGCCGCGCGTGCGCGCCGCGCCCTCGCATAGGCATGCTTCTCGTCGGTCTCACAGGTGGGCCCGGCAGCGGAAAATCCACTGCTGCCGGGTTCTTTCGTGAACTCGGCGCATACGTCATCTCCTCGGACGAAACAGCGCGTACCCTCATGCAGCCGGGCGAGACCGTCTACGTGGAGATCGTTCGTGCTTTTGGAGACTCCGTCGTCTCCCCGACCGGCAGGCTGGATCGCGCAGCGCTTGGCAGGCTCGCCTTCTCGGAAGGCCGTCTCCCGGAGTTGGAGCAACTCGTGCATCCCGCTGTCCTTGCAGCCGAAAAGGCATGGGCAGAGCAGCTTCC
>JAHFTZ010000055.1 GCA_023265355.1 Terriglobus sp. | reverse complement strand
ACCGCGACTTCCCGAATTCCAACGTGAACCGCAACTTCACCTTCACGGGCAAGTATCCTATGCATAATGCGGCGTTCCAGTTCCTGCACATCTTCACGCCGAACCTTGTGAACGAACTTCGCATGGGTGCAAACCTGGAGCATGTCAGTCAACTCAGCACACGCACAAATACTAATTTCACTATCGCGTCACTTGGCATCACCGGCTTCAAGGTAGGTGGTCCCAGCGGTCGCGACCTCACCTCCAGCGAGCAAGGGTTCCCTCTGCTCAACATCACGGGCTTTCTGGGTATGGGCGATGACAAGGCAGCGTCCAACCTTGACTACAGCCGCACCTTCCAGCTTGCAGACAACATCACCTGGACCCGCGGGCGTCACACACTGCTCTTCGGTGGAGACATCCGCAAGGCCCTGGACAACGCCACCACCAACAACACTCCCTTCGGTTCGGAGACCTTCACCGGGGACATCACTGGATATGCCGCGGCAGATTACATGCTCGGCTATCCGAAGACGTCCATCACACCGGAAGGCGTGCCAATTACTGCGGCCCGTCAGTGGCGCACTGCAGAATACTTCCAGGACAACTGGCGCGCGACAGACAAGCTCACCCTCAACCTGGGCGTGCGCTATGAGATCTATGCACCGCCGTACGACACCAACAACGTCTCCCGTACTTTGGATTTCAGCACCGCGACGCCGACCCTCACGCCTGCCCCGGGACAGCGTCTCAACGGCATCTGGAAGATCACCTACAAGGACATCGCACCGCGCCTTGGCTTTGCCTACAGCATCTCGCCTAAGACAGTCCTGCGCGGCGGCTATGGTATGACGTACTTCGGTGGTCAGTTCGACAACATCAACATCCTCCAGCTCAATCCACCCACCGCAGGCTCCCTGACGATCACGAATCCTTCCACCAATCCGGTAGCAACGATCTCCACACCGGTTCCGGCATCGCTCTATCCGAACCCTCCCTTCTTCAACGTCACGACAGTCCCTGCGGATCGCAAGCGTCCTGATGTCAACGTGCAAACCTACAACCTCACGGTCTCGCAGCAGTTCGGCAAGAGCGTCCTGGATGTCAGCTACGTCGGCGTCAAAGGCACACACCTCGATACCAGCCTGACCTACTACAACTCGCCCCAGCCTGGTGGTACCGGTGCCGTGCAAGCACGCCGTCCGTATCCCACCTTCGCTCGTATCCGCGCTCTGGATTTCACGGGCGCGTCAAACTATAACGCTCTCCAGGTTCACTTCGAACATCGCATGACGAGCCAGCTCAATGTCACCGTGGTTTACGCCTACTCTCACCAGTTGGATAACCAGGGAGCCGATGTGAACAGCGGCGGCTGCAACTGCCAGAACATCCGCGCACCGCACGAGTATGCCAGCGGAACGACCGATCAGCGTCACAACCTCGTCATCGGCTACGTATGGCATATGCCCAAGTTCACGCAGAGCCGGGCCTTCGGCACAGCGATCAATGGATGGTCCCTCAACGGCCTCATCCTGCTCAACAGCGGCACCCCAATCAACGTAACGCAGAGCACCGACGGGCAGAACGTGGACAACCCCTGGCAGCGCCCCAACCAGACGGGCCTTAACCCTTATCTCGCAAATCCGACACCAACGCTTCGACTCTCTTCGGCGGCCTACTCTCTCAGCACGGCAACCTTTGGAACCACGCCGCGCAACAGCCTCCTCGGAACTGGCACCAAGGTGGTCAACGCGGCAGTCATGAAGGATTTTGCGATGCCATTCAACGAAAACCACAAGCTGCAGGCGCGCTTCGAGGCCTTCAACGCCCTGAACACACCGCAGTTTTCCAACCCCGGTACGAGCTGGGGAGCCAGCAGCTTCGGTCAGATCCCCTCCACCAAGATCAACAACCGCGAACTGCAGGCCTCTCTGAAGTACATCTTCTAAGCGGGCTTCAACCTGAAGGAAAAGGGCCACGAAGATTCTTCGTGGCCCTTCTTTGATGGCTTTCCCCGTTGCCTCGGCATCACCACTACCGTGGCGTGGGCTGGTAGGACTCTTTCTGCTTCTTGCCCGTTGGATCCAGTGGCTCTTTGTCGTCGTCCGCGGCAGGTGCATTTGGGTCGATCTTTGGCGTGGCGAAGGGCTTCTTAAGTCCTTCTTCGGCTGCCGTGTGTGTGTCTGTGTGTGCGTCGGGGGTTGCAAGGGCCGCTTTATACTCAGCGACTGCCTGTTCGCGGTCGGGTAGCGTGTCATATAAGCGACCCAGATAGACGTGCGCCCACGCCACGGTGTGCGGGTCTTTGGAGAGAGAAACGACCGCGTGTAGATGGTCCACGGCAGCTTCGGGGTCGCGTTGCAGCAGATCGACGCGCGCGAGGATGTACATCGCTCGACCCGACTTGGGGTCTTTCTCCAACTCTGCTTTGGCCAATGCCTGGGCGGCGGGTGCATCTCGCAGGAAGAGCTTCTGCTCCGCGAGATCCAGGCCGGTGAGCTTTGGCTGTGGGCCTCTGGGCCCGCGACCACGGCTAACCAGTTCATGCGATCCCTCGGCGAAGAACTGGATCTGCTTGGCGACGTTCACTTCGTGCTGAACGTCCATGCCATAGACCATCTCGCCAATGTCTTCCTTCAGCGAAACACCGGCGGAGTCCATCTGAGTAAGCTTCTCGTATAGATACTGCACGAGGATCCAGCCCTGCCGCATGTCGGTTTTGACCAGACCACGTCGAACGATCTCCGCGCGCTTTTCGTAGTCGATGATGTCCAGGTTGTAGCGGTCAATCTCCTGGCGGGATTTCACATTGACTGGCTTTTTCGGCTTGGGAAATCCAACATCGATCGTGCGTGCCTCGACCGCCTTGATCAGGCACTCCGAGACGAGCGCCACGATGTCGGTCTTATAGATGTATTCGAGCGGCGCCTCCTGCACGCTCTTCAGCAGAGGCAGCAGGCGCTCTGTCGAGGACGCACGCGCGTAGACGAGAGGCTCAATCTCATAGTGCAGATAGCTGTGACGCACCTCATCCATATGGACACCGCCCGGATCCAGGGGAGTGTCGTCCGTCGAAGGAGAGGTCACAACGAACTGATCGGCTCCGTAGATGCGCGCGTTGGTTGCGGACGGCGAGAGCAGAGGTTCCAGAAAAATGACGAAGCGGCGACCGTCGTAGCTCGACACGGGCTGACGCAGATAGATGTTCGTGGCGAGAATCATCTTCGTCAGGGGATCGTGCACGCGGTTCACCACCGCCTCATACTCCGGGCGGTGTTTAATCCAGAGCACATGAAGATCTATCTGCTCGGAGAACGTCCGTAGTAGCGGAAGGACGTTGATGACCTGCAGCGAGTCGGGCGGCATCTCAGCTTCACCCACCGCCGCCGTCAACTCGGGCGGCTGGGTGGTGTAGAGCGCCAGAGAGACATACTGTGCCAGGTTCAGAGCGCCGTTCAGCTTATGCGAACTCACGTAGGTGCAGAGAGCATCGCGGCTGGCGCGGGCTGTAGCCGAGTTGCCCAGTATCTCATCCATCTCGCGCCGGATTTCAGCCCGCACGGGAAGAGAGTGCTCCAGGTCGGCGTCGTAGCCGCAGGCGTTCAGACCAGCGGCGATATCAAAGAGAGCTTCAGAGGTCTCCAGCGTGATGGCCGAACCGGCAGCTTCGACGCGGCGGGGGGTCTCCGTGGGCGTACTGCTGGAGCTGCTGGAAGACACCTGCGCCGCCAGAGGCAGAGCGACGAGAAAAAGCGGGAGGATGGAATGCAGTTTCAATGGGGGTCTCTATCGAATGGACGTATCTGGCGAGTCTATGGAAGCAGACGCGTCCGCGCAAACCTTAAGCGTGGACGGAGATCCCGGCATACGTCAACAGGACACGTCCGGAGACCGGAAATCCAAACACATGCGCCGGCTCAAAGACGGCATGCACCATCTGGTTCCGCAGACGCGATTCGGTGTCCATATCGTTCGGACCGGAGATCACTCTGTAATCGTAGACCCGTCCCTGCGCGTTCACCTGCGCTTCGACCAGCAAAGGCCGATCGGGAGAGACTTCGATATCCGCCGCCGAACCCTGCATAGAGTACATGTAGCGCGGCGCGGAGAAACCTGTAAGCGGCGTGTCGTTCGCTTCGACCGACGAGGGCGCGGCAACGGCGCCCAGCAGGCTGAAGCTGAAGACCAGAAACACGACCGCGGTAACGGCAACCGCCGCCTGGACACCGAAGGGGCGAAGGGTATTGTCGCGGTAGAGCTCCCAGCGGTCGACAAAGCGCTGGACGAAGGTGCGTTGCGCATCGGAGCGCTCGTGCGAAAGCGCAACCCGCAACCGTACCGCAAGATTTTCCGGTAAAGGAGCAGAGCGCGCAGCCAGAAGGGCGCGCTGCATCGACTTCCACTCCGCAAACTCTGCACGGCAGCTGGGGCAGGTATCCAGATGCGCGCCAATCTGCTGCATCTCCAGGCCATTCACATCGCCGTCGAGATAGAAGGAGAAGCGCTCCCGAATCGGTGTGCAGATATCGTTCATCGCGTCGTCTCCTTTTGCTGGCGCAACAGGGCTTGCCTCAGTGTCGCGCGTCCTCGCAGTAAACGGCTCTTTACCGTACCCATATTCAAGTTCAAAATCTCTGCGATCTCGTCGTACTGCATGCCTTCGATCTCACGCAGAATCAGCACGGAACGAAAGGCCTCTGGCACCTCACGCAAGGCTTCTTCCACACGCGCCCGCGTCTCGGACTGGCTGGCACACTCAAAGGGAGAATCGCGCTGGTCTGCCAGTGAATCCCGCAGGGAGAACGTCTCAGTATCTTCGTCCTGCGAAGAAGGATCGATATCGATGGTGACTTCCTGCTTTCGATGACGTGTCCACCAACGGCGCTGGTTGGAGGCCTCGTGCAGGGCGATGCGATAGATCCATGTCTTGAGGGAGGAGTCGCCGTGGAACCCTCCAATCGACCGAAACACCTTAATGAAGACTTCCTGGGTAATATCGGCGGCGTCGCTCGGATTTTGCAGACTGCGCGCGATCAGCGAGTAAAGCGGCGCGTGGTACTGAGCGATCAAAAGGTCGAAGGCGCTCTCGGAGCCAGCCTGCAGCTCGCGCACGAGTTCGGCATCTCCCGCCCGCAACCCTACCGCGCTTGCAACCTCGCTCATCGCCAACCTTTGCGTCCACATTTACTGCAACCCTTTCAGCCTACTTCCACGCATACCCGCGAGGCAAACATCGACAGAAGAAAGAATTTCGCCGCCGGCGGCAGAGTGCTCTCGCGTTCACTCTGCTTGTATAGACACCAAATATCGCCAATTGTTCCCAGACTTTCCCTATCCGATGCAGCATCCGGACAAAAATCGGCATCTTTTTCAGGGCAAAAGAACCTCTCGCACAGCGAAACTTGCCGTGAGAGCTCGGGTTTCAGAAAACGTACGAAGAACGTACGAAGGAGAAGAACGATGAAATTTCAAGGCCTCTGGAAGACTCTGGCAGTTGGCATTCTCGGTTTCGGTATGGCCGCAGTTGTAGCCGAAGCCCAGGTTTACGTGCGTATCGGGCCGCCGCGCCCCCTCGTGGAGCGACGTCCTCCTCCGCCTCGGCCTGGCTATGTATGGCGCGGTGGATATCACCGCTGGGACGGCGGTCGCTATGTCTGGGTACCAGGCGAATATCTTGCTCCCCCTCGTCCGCATGCACGGTACTTTCAGGGCGCATGGGTCAACGGACCCCGGGGATATTACTGGCGTGATGGATATTGGCGCTAGAGCTAATTCCATATCAAGGTATCCGCAGGAAGGCGTTTGCTTTCCTGCGGATACTTTAGCCGTTTAGCCTCTCAGGCTTCGCAGCACCGTAATCTCAGGGCTGTGCTCGGTCTCTGGAAGCAGAAGCAGGATGAGGACGACACCGTGCTAGGCTCGACAACGATGGATACGAATCTCGTCAGCTTCACCTTGCGCAGGGTCGGGTCGACCCTGCACTTCAACGCGGATCCCGTGAAGTCCGGTGCGCAAAGTTTTGTCATGCACAGCCTGCAGTTGCAACGTCTTCCTTCCGAGTACGAAGCGTTGAAGGCCCTGGAGCGCGTCGGCATTGGATACTGGTCTTCCTTCCCTCCGGACGGCATTCAGGCGACCGTCACCCGCGAGCAACTGCGCGCCATGGGTTTTCGAGGCAACTACTAGGCCGCATAGCGAGCCCGATGCGAACCGTGGCAAGTGACATTTCCGTGAAAAACAAGACCTATAATGGCCGCACCAGCCAGCCTTGGCGATGGGAATGGAGATCTCCGTGCGGAAACGACTTGCACTCTTTTTACTTTGCTTCACAATCGCTGCACACGCCGGAACGGCGAAGCAGATCTACACCTACAAGCTCAAGACGATCGATGGCGATCCGACCTCGCTTGCGACCTACAAGGGGAAGGTCCTGCTTGTCGTCAATGTGGCAAGCGCCTGTGGATTTACACCGCAGTACTCGGCGCTTGAGGCCGTGTATGAGAAGTACAAGGACAAGGGACTCGTCATCGTTGGCGTTCCGGCAAACAACTTTGCCAATCAGGAGTCGGGAACAGAGGCAGAGATCAAGACCTTCTGCACCCGCAAGTATCATGTGACGTTCCCGATGATGTCGAAGGTCTCGGTCTTAGGTGCCGATCAGACGCCGCTGTATCACTACCTGACGGATAAGACGACGAACCCCTCTGTAGGCGGCGATATCAAGTGGAACTTCACCAAGTTTCTTATCGCACGCAACGGGACACCGGTGAGTCGCTTCGAACCAGCCACGAAGCCCGACTCTCCTGAGGTGATCGCTGCCATTGAGAATGAACTCAAAAAGAACTAGCTCCATCTTGTAACTCAGCCACAAACGCCGCAGCGATCGATCTGGTCAGCGCTGCGGCGTTTGTGCTTTCCCAGCTTTCAGCCTCACATTGAACCACTATGTTCCGCCAGGGGCATCAAAAACGTGAACGCGCTTTGCTCTAATCTAAGGCTGAGCCATGTCAGAGAACCCCACCGATATCCCGCTGGAACCAGGCGACACCTACATGGATGGTCCCTACCTGGTCTTCACCGCCCAGTACCTCTTGAAGCAGGGATACTGCTGCGGTAACAACTGCCGCCACTGCCCCTACGGCAACAGTGACGAAGACCGCGCAGCGCTGGCGAAATGATCCGTCTGACGGCTTTCCTGGCCCTTTCACTCACCGTGGCGGCACAGGAGCCACAGCCGTTCACCATCCCGGTCTCGGTGAACGAGGTCCACGTGACCTTCCGCGCGGTCGACGCCTCGGAGCAGTTCGTTCCGGACCTCCAGATTCCCGACCTGCAACTGCTGGATAACAAGAAACCCCCGGCAGCGATCGTGCGATTGGCGAAGCACACCGGACTTCCTATTCGCGCAGGCATCCTCTTCGACACCTCACCCTCCATGCTGGGGTACGCGCTCTACAGGAACCGCCGCCTCGCCGCTGCGTTGGTCACGGAGGTTCTGAATCCCGCGACGGATGCAGCCTTCCTGGAGAGCTTCGACACCGAGGCGAACCTTCTGCAGCCCTTTACCGCAGATCCCGCCAAGCTGACAGCGGCCCTCCGCCACGTCGACGAGCGCGCCTACTCCAGGATGACGGGAACGGCGCTCTTTGACACCCTCTACCGCGCCTGCCGCGACCGGTTTACGCCGCAGGAGGTGAAAGCCTCCGCGCCCACAAATAACTTCATCCTGCTCTTTACCGACGGAGCCGACAACGCCTCCCACGCCTATATGCGCGATGTCATCGACATCTGCCAGCAGACGCACACCGCCGTCTACATCTTTTCCCTAGACTCCGGAGCCCATGGGCAGGCGCAACACGTCCTCCGCGACCTCGCAGAGCAGAGCGGCGGACGCATCTTCTACAGCAAAGAGGAGGAGAACTACCTCTCCATGCGAAAGCAGGGAACCAGCCCTGTAACTCCCGGCGATCTCGCCCATCTTCATCTGATCGAGCGCGATCTGCGCAACGAGTATGAGCTCGTCTACCGACCTGCCGGCCTGAAGAACGATGGCAAGTTCCATGCCATCCAGATCCGGACACCCTACCGGCCCGTCTCTATCTCGGCACGTACCGGCTATTACGCTCCACAAAAGTGACCTGTCCGGGACAGAGGACCATTGCCCCTGTATCTTCAAGGAGCGGAGCCGTTGCATGCCCTATATTCACGTTGACCGAATCTTTCACGAACTGCGCGAAGAGTTTCTCTCTGCCATGCACACAGCGGTGGAGCGCGAGGTGCGCAATGGAAAAGTCGACGTCAACCGCCTTTACCGCGCCTTTACGCGCACTGCCGCCGCCAAATGCGGCAATCCCCAGCGTGTCTCCGAAAAATGCATCGCCGAAACCTCCGCCCCCAGGGCGCGCGCGGCGAAGCAGGCTCGCATCGACGAATAGAGCAGCCAAAAGCACGCTGCTCCCCGCTTCGATAGACTGAAGACACATCACGATGGGACGCAATCTTTACATCCTCGCCGCAACGCTGGGCTTCTTTGGAGCCGTCTGCTTCGTGCTGGCCTTCACCGGCCTCGTGCAGGAGCCCGGATCTCCATCGGACAGCGTCCTCTGGCGCACGATGGGCATCTTTCTCGTGGCTGCGGGGTTGATCGCCGCCCTGCTCGGTGTCCTGCAGACCATGTTTGAACAGGCAGAGCGCCGCGACGAGAAAAACCGGACGGATCAGCGGGAACGGAACCGCAAGCGCTAAGCGCAGCCCGGAAGGTAAACTGGTAGAACCATGTTTGAAGTCACAGTAGAAGCGACCTTTTCCTCCGGCCATTATCTGCGCAACTATCGCGGGAAGTGCGAGAATCCGCACGGCCATAACTACAAGGTCCTTGTCACGCTCGTCGGGAAGGAACTCGATGCCAGCGGACTGCTGCTCGACTTCAAGTTGCTCAAGCAGGTCATGCGACCCGTCGTGGACTACCTCGATCACCAGATGATCAACGATCTGAAGCCGTTCGACACCGTGAACCCCTCTGCTGAGAATCTGGCAAAGTACTTCTTCGACGAGACCAACAAGCAGCTCTTCGAGATGAGCGAAGGCCGTGTGACCGTCAAGCAGTCCACCATCTATGAGACCGACACCTCCATGGCGACTTACTACGAGTAGTCATGCACCTCATCGAACTCTACAAATCCGTCCAGGGTGAATCCAGCTTCACCGGTATGCCCTGCATCTTTGTGCGCTCCGCGGGGTGCAATCTCCGCTGCGCCTGGTGCGACTCGGAGTACACCTTCTCTGGCGGTACTCCGTTCACGGAAGACGAGATCGTCGCACAGATTGAAGCCCTCGCGCCTTGCCGCCTGATCGAGTTCACCGGCGGCGAGCCGATGCTCCACGCAAAGGAGCTTTTGCCTCTCATGCGCCGCCTCCTCGCCGACCCCAAGGGCTACACCCTCATGATGGAGACCAGCGGCGAGCGCCCCTTGCAGGATGTTCCCACAGCCGTGCACAAGATCGTCGATGTAAAGTGCCCCGGCGCGGGTGCTGCCGCCGGAAGCTTCCGCATGAGCAATCTCGACACGCTGACGCAGCGCGACGAGGTAAAGTTTGTCCTCCGCGATCGCGTGGACTACGAGTTCGCACGCGACTTTATCCGCGAACATTCCCT
>JAHFTZ010000465.1 GCA_023265355.1 Terriglobus sp. | reverse complement strand
ATGAGTCTGCTCAAGGCGCTGCAGCGCGGCCTTACCTGCGTGGACGTGCCATGGGTGCCTTCTGCCACACCGGAGAGCCGCCGCCTTGTGAACGAGATCGTTCTGGGCGAAGAGAGCGACCTCTACGAAGGCCAGCACGTTAGCCACTTCGAGCTCTATCGCATGGCCATGCAGGCCTGCGGCGCAGACACCGCCGCAATGGATCGCCTGCTGCGACTTCTGGCCCAGGGAGAAGATCTCGACAGGGCACTGGAAGAGTGCGGCGCTCCTGCCGAAGCCGTCAGCTTTGTAAAAGGCACCTTTCAGGTCATTGCGACAGGCAATCTCCACGCTATCGCCGCCGCCTTCACCTTTGGCCGGGAAGACCTGATCCCCGAGATGTTCAAAGGCTTCGTCCGCGATCTCGACCAGAAGCTCGCTGGAAGTCTCCGCATCTTCCTTTGGTATCTGGAGCGGCACATCGAAGTAGATGGGGAAGAACACGGGCCTATGGCGTTACGCATGGTGAGCGACCTCTGCGCAGATGACGAACGCAAGTGGAGCGAAGCCGAAGACGCCGCCCGCATTGCCCTGGAAGAGCGCCTGCGGCTTTGGGACGGCATCCACGCACGCATCACAAACGCCTAACTACTTCGCTACCACCTCTGTCGCACTGTCGTGGGCATACGTGACGCTCACAGGATGGCCGTCGTTGTAATATTCCACCGTACGGTTGCCATAGTTTGTACCCGCGCTGTGGCTTACCTGTCCTAGCGCAATCTGCGACTGCAGTTCGTTCATCCCTTTGATGACCTTGTGCTGATCGACCGCATCCCACACGGCTTTCGGCCAGTGTTTGTAGAGCGTATGCGGATCGTCGTAGAAAAAGATCTCGTCGAGATAGAACTTGTAGATACCCTCTTCGACATAGCCCACCGGCACACCGAAGAGCTGCTTCGCGTCCGCTGGCCGCGTGAAGAGCATGACGACCTGGCGGTCGCCTTTGGGGATGCGATTCCCTTCTTTCGGAGCGACCTGCTCAATCATATTCACGACGTGCAGTGGATCTGCTCCAAGCAGAAGGGTTCCCTTCCCCGCGTAGTCCACATGCGTCGGGGTCGCAGGATACGCGGTCATCTGTCCGCCTGCGGAGATCCATACCGTCTGGTCCTTGAGCTCGCGCGCGTCTTTCAGCGAGGTCTGGTGCTTCTTCTTCAACCAGACCATCTGGTCTTCGGAGACATGGACGATGGGCGTCTCCACCGGCTTCTCCGCCTCACGCCGCTGATGGTAGATCCAGCCAATCCGGGCCGACGCCGCGAGAACCATGACGAGCGTGCCGAGCAGGACCCACTTCTTTGTGCCTTCCATCCTTTACCTCCGAGGTCTAATCGATCGGTTCTGAAGTGGCATACTCGCGGTTAGCCTCGATCAGCGACTCCGCCGTCAACTCATTGACGAGACGCAGACGCGGAAAGAAGACCGCCCACAATCCTGTGACTGCCAGCGAGCCAAAACCGCCTAAAACGACGGCGCGCACAGCACCAAGCCAATTTGCCGTAAGGCCGCTTTCAAACTCGCCAAACTCATTGGATGCGCCGAGGAAGAGCCAGTTGATGGCCGAGACTCGACCGCGCATCTCCGGCGGTGTGGCCAGTTGCAGAATGGAAGCACGCACGACCACGGAGATGTTATCGCTCGCGCCGATCAGAAAGAGCGCGAAGAGCGAGAGGGGAATCGAGGTCGAATAGCCGAAGAGTACCGTTGCCGAACCGAAGACACCGACTCCGATCAGCATCAGTAGACCTGCGCGTCGACGAATAGGGAAAAAGCTCAACGTCAGCGACATCAACAGTGCGCCGATGGCGGGCATGCCGCGCAACAGACCCAGGCCCCGCGGCCCGGCGTGCAGAATGTCCTGCGCGAAGATCGGCATCAGCGAGGTTGCTCCACCGAGGAGAACAGCGAAGAGATCCAGCGAGATGGATCCCAGCAAAACCTTCGTCTTGAAGACGTACGACAAGCCCGCAAGGATGTTCTCGATCGAGAATTTTCCCTTCTCCGCAACCTCGCGCCGTGGATGAATCGTCGAAACCAGCACAATAAAGTTCATCAGCATCAGGATGGTGAAGAGATAGACGATGGGACCGCCATTGAGCCGCGAGAAAGTTCCAGGCAGGGAGAGCGTGAACATCACGCCGCCCACTGCGGGTCCTAGAATGTTTGCGATCTGAAAGACAGCCGATCCCCAGGTGACTGCTTTCACAAACTCTCCCTCGGGCACGAGCGAGGGCAGAATCGCTGAAGACGCCGGGCCGGAGAAGGCGCGACCCGCACCGATGATGAAGAGAATGGCAAAGAGGGCGGCGATGTTGCGCGTCTGCTGGTACGACATCCAGAAGAGCAAAGCCGTTGCCACCGCCTGCACGGCATAGCAGATCAGGATAATGCGCTTGCGGTCGTAGCGATCCGCGGCGTGGCCGGCGGGTAGAACGAAGAAAATTCCAGGAAGGAAGAGTGCAAGGCCCGTGTAACCCAGATACAGCGCGGAGTGCGTGATTTGATAGACCTGCCACGCCACGGCGACCGATTGCGCCTCAGCGCCAAGGATGA
>JAHFTZ010000054.1:5360-9664 GCA_023265355.1 Terriglobus sp. | reverse complement strand
CATGCATGGCGCGCCGCAACCACCTCCGCAACCGCCCTCGGCTTTGCCTTCGAAGCCGTCACGGTAGCCACCGCCAGGAGAATTACGCCCATCCCGACCCACTCCAGACCACGCAGGCGCTCGCCCAGAAAGATCGCCCCCAGCAATACGGCCACAATCGGGTTCACGTAGGCGTACGTCGCCACCTTCGCCACCGGAACATGGTGCAGAAGATAGGTGTAGGCGCTATACCCGATCAGCGACCCAAATACCGCCAGCCACAGCAGACCCAGCAGCACACCGCGCGTCCAGTGCGCCGTATGCCAGCCTCCCAGGGCCGTGCCAATGCCGATATTCGTCGCTCCGCCCATCAACATCTGCCATGCACTGGCCACCATCGGATCCGCCGAAGAGGTCCACCGCCGCGCCACCACACTGCCCACCGCCCAGCTCACGCCAGCCAGCATCAGGATCCCGCTGGCCAGCAAAACCCCGCCATTCGCTCCCGCAGGCAGATGCAGGCTCGGCCAAAGCAGCAGAACCATTCCTCCAACACCCAGCGTCGTTCCCACCCAACCCACACCATTCAAAGGCTCTCCGCCCGGAACCGCCGTCTCCAGCAGCGCAATCATGATGGGAATCGACGCCATAATCAGGGAAGCCATCCCCGAACTCACATACTGCTCGCCCCACGCCAGCAGCACGTTATTCCCCGTCAGCAACATCAGCCCAATCACCAGCAACCGCACCAGCTCGCGCCGGGAGACACGCACGCTCTTTCCGCGCATCGCCAGAATTGCCAGCAACAGGCTGCCCGCAATCGCATACCGGAGCCCGGACGTAAACGCAGGCGAGATAAAGCGCACCACATACCGGATCGCGACGAAGGTCGATCCCCAAAATACATACACGCAGCCAAACGCCAACAGCACCAGCAGCCGCGCCCGCTTCTCCTCTTTTTCGGTCGACGCCATTTAGCGCGAGCCCTGAGGGACCGCTATCGTGACCTGATATGGAGCCAACCCCAGCGCCCACTCAATCGCCCCCTTGTACATCGCCTGCATCCGCGGGTCGTCCCAGTTCTCCACCGGATGCCCCAGCGTCGAATAAAACACGCGTCCCCTGCCCACCTGTTTCACCCAGGTCACGGCAAAGTCCCTGTCCGCCCGGTGGACCTTCTGGTTCGCGAGATCCAGCTTCCCCGCGTCCAGACGCATCAGAACATGCACCTTCGACCGATCCCAAAGCTTCTGCTGGTAGATCTCGTCCGTCAGCACAAACTCCTTCGGCCACGCGCTCATGCCCGGAAACGTGCGGTCCTCCACCACAATCGGTGCCTGAAACGTGCCCCACGGGTGCTCATCGAAGGTTCCGCCCACCATGTCGACCCACTCCGGCCACTTCGTCCAAGTGATCGCCGCCGAATGCACCGCCACGATCCCCTTGCCGTCCTCCTTCACAAACTGCAGCAGAGACGCATTCCGCTCGTCATCCATCTCCAGCGTCCCGCCCGTGTAGAAGACGATTGCGTCGAAGTCATTCAGGTTTTTGGCGTTGTATTCGAGTTTCTTCTTCGTCAGCGGCTCTGTGTCCGTTCGCAGCGTCGTATCCCACTCGCCGCTCTCGCGCCCCATCCGCTCGATCACGGCCATCGCATGGCTCACTGACTCATGCCGATACCCCTTCTCCTCGCCGATCACCAGCAGATGCTTCTTCGGCTTATTCGGCGCAGGCACTGCCGGCTGCGCCACGCACACCGCTGCCATCGGAATCAAAGCGAACAGAGTCAACCATCTTTGCATCGCCGAATTTTACACACCCCTCCTCGCTTCATACACACGGCATCTTGTCTCTGATCCATCTTCGCCGTATCCTCGCCTTCAGTGGACTTTCGCACCCAAAAACGCTTCGACACAAATAAGACGCCCCAGTCGGCCGACGCCGACCGCCTCGTCTCCGCCTCCACCACGGACGATGACGCAGCCTTCGAGCTCAAGCTCCGCCCACACCGCCTCCGCGAGTTCATCGGCCAGGAGAAGGCGAAGGAGCAGCTCGCCATTGCGCTCGAAGCCGCCAAGGCACGCGGCGAAGCCCTCGATCACGTCCTCCTCTTCGGCCCTCCGGGGTTGGGCAAGACCACTCTCGCCACCATCATCGCGAACGAACTCGGCGTCGGCTACCAGCAGACCAGCGGCCCCGCCCTCCAGATTCAGGGCGATCTGACCGCCATCCTAACGAACCTGCGCGAACGGCAGGTCCTCTTCCTCGACGAGATCCACCGCCTCCAGCCCGTCCTCGAAGAAAAGCTCTACACCGCGCTCGAGGATTACAAGCTCGACATCATCATCGGCCAGGGCCCCTCCGCGCGCACGCACGTCATGGAGATCCGGCCCTTTACCTTCGTCGCCGCCACCACGCGCCCTGGCCTGCTCTCCTCGCCGCTGCGCTCCCGCTTCGGCATCCTTCTGCGCCTGGAGTTCTATACGGACGACGAGCTTCGCTACATCGTTGAGCGCTCCGCCGAGGTCATCGGCGTCACCATCGATCAGGACGGCGCAGCCGAGATCGCCATGCGCTCGCGCGGTACCCCACGCATCGCCAACCGGCTCCTCCGCCGCGTCCGCGACTTTGCCGAGGTCCGCGCCAACGGCACCATCGACCGCGAGACCGCGCAAAAGGCGCTTGCGATGCTGGAGGTCGACGCCCATGGATTCGACGAACTCGACCGCCGCCTTCTCCGCACCATCATCGAAAAATACGACGGAGGCCCCGTCGGCCTGAACACACTCGCCGCCGCGCTCGCCGAAGAAGAAGACGCCCTAGAAGAGGTCTACGAGCCCTTCCTCATCCAGATCGGCTTCCTCGACCGCACCCCGCGCGGCCGCGTCGCCACACGTCTCGCCTACGAACACCTGGGCATCGAGATGCCCCGCAAAACCAGCCTGTTCTAAAGTTTTCCCGACGCGAAGACAGATATCCTCAGACTCCCGACAGTGCCTGTTCGATCGCAAGAATGACTCCATAAGCCGACTTTGCAGCGAACTTCGAAATGGTAAGCTGGCGGCAATTCCTATGAATCAACAAGTCGGCTCCGAAAAAGGCCAGCTCTTAGCAGACATGCCTTCAGGCAGTCCCGTGACCACCCGAGACCATAAGCACTACCCGGCGCTGGACGGTCTTCGAGGCCTGGCTATTCTTCTTGTCTTCATGTACCACTACTCCCCGCATCGAGGAACCGGGTGGCTTGTGTATCTTCCCAGTGGAAGCTGGATTGGCGTCGATATCTTCTTCGTACTCTCAGGCTTCCTGATCACAGGCATTCTGTATGACACGAAGGGCTCTGCGCACTTCCTTCGAAACTTTTACGTTCGCAGGGCTTTGCGACTCTTTCCCATCTATGCGATCTTCATCGCCGTGGTGCTACTGACTACCAAGGGCCCCGTAGGACACTCCTGGCTCCTTACGCTGACCTACCTACTCTACGGTTCGAACATCATCCGCTTTTTCCTGCCGGATTTCACTTCGATCGGGATGATCGAAGTGGGCCACCTCTGGTCTCTGGCAGTGGAAGAACAGTTCTATATGCTCTGGCCCTGGATCGTGATCCTTCTCGCCAGTCGCCGGCGGATCCTAAGCGCATGCCTCTATGGCTGTGCAGGAACCCTGCTCCTGCGTCTGGTCCTAGCCCATCTTCCATTTTCAAACTATGAATTTCTTTATCTCGAACTGCCGACAAGAGCGGATTCGCTTCTCGCAGGAGCGGCACTCGCCATGCTGGTTCGCGATAAGCCTTTTATGGACAGGCTATCCATGGTTTCCGTACGGATAGCTGGAATCACGGCAGCACTCGTTTTTGTTGCAATGTGCGTTTCGATTCACTCGTTTTCCTGGAAAACTGCGCCGGTCAACACCTGGGGTTTGTCCCTGATCGCGTTGGCGTCGGCGTGTACCCTGCTTCTCTCGCTGCAACCAGGGTCGTGGACAAACCATGTTTTCTCCCATCGAACTCTACGCTTCTTTGGAAAATACAGTTATGGACTGTATCTGTTGCATTACACCCCGGCGCATTACCTGAAGCGTTATTTCTATCCCCACCTGGCGAGCCGCCTCCATTCCGAAACGGCAACGGGCATCCTTTATTTCTTCCTGATCCTGGCTGCAAGCTCGGGTCTGGCAGTACTGAGCTTCCACTTCATTGAAGCTCCCTTTCTGCGACTGAAATCAAAGTTTGAAATGGCCCGACGCTGAAAAGAAGAAATCCAAACCCCGGATGCGCCATCTCCAGCTTTTGGTACATGGGTACGCGCGAAACGATCCTTCGCTCG
>JAHFTZ010000054.1:0-5350 GCA_023265355.1 Terriglobus sp. | reverse complement strand
CATCCTCGCCCGCGTCTTCCGCAGAGGCCGCTGATGCTCGTCGTTCCCATCGCTCTCTTCCTGGGCCTCTTCGTCTTCATCCTTGTGCTCGACCGCAGGCGATCCGCCGAGATCGACTCCCTCCGCTCCACCCTCGCCCGCCTGCAACAGCCAATAGTTCCGAACGTCATCCCAGAACAGACCTTCCCGAAAGCAGCACCTGCTGCAAAACGCACCGTAGAGCAGAGCCTCGGCACCAACTGGCTTAACCGCATCGGCATCATCCTGCTCGTCTTCGGCGTCGCGCTTTTCCTCGCCTACCAGCTCACGCACGTCGGAGCCCTCGGCAAGATCTTCGCCGGCCTCGCCGTCGCCGCAGCCCTCCTCGGTGGAGGCCTCTGGTTCGAACGCAGACCGCAGTTCCAGGTCTTCGCGCGTGCCATCCTCGGAGGCGGCTGGGCTCTCCTCTTCCTCACCACCTACGCCGCGCACTACTTCGATGCCACACGCCTCCTCGACAGCGAGTTGGTCGATCTCATCCTGCTCTTCGTCATCGGCGTCGGCATGGTGCTGCACTCTCTCCGCTACCGCTCCCAGGTGGTCACCGGTCTCGCCTTCCTTCTCGCCTTCTCTACCGTCACCCTCTCGCAGATCACCGTCTACAGCCTGCTTGCAACCGCCGTCCTGGCGCTCGGCCTGGAGATCGTCTGCGTTCGCGAAGGCTGGTTCCTCCTCGAACTCTTCGGCATCGTGGGAGCCTACGGCAATCACTTCCTCTGGCTGGACCGAACGCTCAGGAACGCAGGCGGCCCCGGCCATCTCTTCGCAGAGTTCTGGCCCTCCACCTGCGTTCTTCTGCTCCTCTACTTCATCTTTCGCATCGGATACGTTCAGCGAAACACCTCCAGCGGGCGGTCCACAAACCTCTCCGGCATCGCCGCTGTCCTGAACACCCTCTCGGCCATCGCTCTCATGCGCTATCAGAGCATCCACCCCAACTGGACCTTCCGCGTTCTGCTGAGCTTCGGCGTGATGGAACTTGGATTCGCTTTCGTCGCTCGCCAGCGCGGACGAAAGACCTCCTTCGCCGTACTCGCCAGCATCGCTGCTTCGCTCTTCCTGGCCGCCATTCCGGTGCGCTTCCACGACTCCACATGGCCGCTCCTCTGGCTCATCGAAGCTGAAGCCATGTTTCTCGCTGGCCTCCTCCTGCGCGAACAGCTCCTCCGCTCCCTCGGCATGACGGCCATGCTGAGCACGCTCCTCCGCCTTCTCACCGTGCGCGCCCAGCTCACGTGGAACCAAGCACCCCCGGACACCCATCTCCCCTTCGTCTGCCTCGCCTTCGCCATCGTCCTCTGGCTCAACGCCAGCTTCTTCCAGCGCCGCCTCGCTAATGCTCACAAGCGCGAACCCGGCCTCCTTACGCTCGCCTCCCTCTGTGCCTCCCTCGCAGCGGCCACCGGTATCTCTTTCTGGCTTCACGGTTGGTCTCTGCTCGCCACATGGAGCCTCTCAGGAATCCTCGTCTTCCTCGCAGGCCTCGCCACCAACGAACACAACCTCCGCCTCGCCGGCGTCGCTCTCCTCCTCTTCGCCGTCATCCGCCTCGTCTTCTTCGACGCCTGGCAGCTTGAAGAGACCGCCCGCTACCTCTCGCTCATCGGTGTAGGCCTCGCCCTGTTGGCGGTCAGCTTTCTCTATTCGCGCTATGCAGACCGGCTCAAAGAGTATTTGTAAAAGAGAGAAGACTCATGCCTCACTGCAAGAACCGGGGCAAAACAAAAAGACCCCGGCGAATCGCCGGGGTCTTCACACCACAAAAACAAACTACGTCGTAGGTTCAAGAACAATCGACTCCGAACCAGAAGGCACAGGCGCTGCCGCGTCATTCGGTCCAGGTTTGCGGATGTCGATACCGCCCTTGAAGAACGCGCCATCCTCAATGCTGATGCGCGCCGCGATGACATCGCCCGTGAGCGAACCTTCGCTGCGAATGTCCACGCGATCAGAGGCCTGGCAGTTGCCGCGCACCTTGCCAAGAACGACAATCTCGCGCGCGAGGATATTCGCTGCAACCTGTCCGTTGCGGCCTACCGTGACGCGGTTTCCCGGAAGGTTGATCGCACCTTCAACGCGACCATCGATGTAAAGCGACTCGGAACCGGAGAGCTCACCTTTGACCATCAGCGACTTGCCGATCGTCGCCTGATCGCCCGGAGCAGGAACTGCGGAAGAAGAGGCAGGTGAACCGGTCGAGGGACGGGGCGTGGTGGTTTCAAAGCTGGAGGCCGGCTTGGCGGCGGAGCGGATTGGCTCGGGCGTAGAAGGAGTGGTTGGGCCTGCGCCAGGAGTATTCGGTTTCCACATAGTAAGATCAGTTCCTTTCGGCGGTCGTTTCAGCTGCTGCTATCAGCTTGATACTACGCCGCGAAACCGTGTGGAGACGCGGTATTGCTCAACTTTGCATGCAGGAATCAACTTCGCTCACAGCACCCGGAAGAAAGTCGCCAGAACCGGCACAAATGTCCCCTTGCATCGGAAGAAATAACCCGGTAATCTGCGCCGCATGCAGACCTTTCTCCGCGCTTCTGTGCACCTGCTCTTTCTTTGCTCGCTTCCCGTTCTAGCCGCCTCCAGGATTCACACCGTTGCCCTGGGTGCAGTAAAAAAAGTTCCATACTTCGCCGCTGATGTCGCCCGCGAGGACAAGACCGACGAAGCCGGAACCTTGAAAGTCCGACCTCTCCTCGTCGATACCAAGCTGAAGGAGTGGACCACCGGAGAGATCCACGAAGTAACGGAGCGGACCTTCGTCGTGCGCCGCGTCCTTCACGTCAACGACACACTCCCCAGCGAGAAATCCGCCCATTGGGTCTGGCAGCCCGGCCCGTGGCTCCTCGTCGACCGCACCTCCGGCCGCGTCAGCGCCCTGCACCTGCCGGACTTCGACGCGAGCGTCAGCGAGGTCTCCTGGTACCGCGACTACGGAGCCTACTGCGGTGTAAAGACAACGGCCCGCAGCGGTGGTCTCGTCGCCGACGTCTGGCAGATCGGAGGCCGCAAAGCCGCGCTGCAGAAGGTCATCGGCAAATGGCCACAGGACGAACGCGTCCGCCCCGTCTGCGCCACTCCTCTTTGGCAACGCGAACCCATGCGCGTCACCCTGAAGCCCACTGACGGGCCGCCGATGAGCTTCGACATCGTAGGAACAAGCGCCGCCTTGATCGAAGACGGCGACGCCGAAGACAACTGAACTTGCTCCTTTTGTCATCTCTAGCTCCTTTTGTCACCCCGTAGCACCGCCTTTTGTCATCCCGCAGCGAAGCGGAAGGATCTGCTGTAATAAATCTCCCAACTGCTTCTTGAGGAATAAAACTTCCCATCAAGGTTCTATAAGAGAAGGCCTATATCAGGGCTTTTAATTAGGAGATCCTTCATTGAACACGGAACGAAACGCACCAGACCTGGAGCTAGAGAAACTCAGTCAAGAGATTCTGGCTTGTGAGAAAAAGGTATACGACACCTTCATTGGTGCGCGACCCGACGTAGAAGCCTTCGAGAAGCTGTTGCTGCCGAACTACATCTTCATTCAGCCCCAGGGAATCATGATGAACAAGGAAGAAAACCTTGCTTCCCTGAAAAGTGGCGTAGCGTTTTCGTCCGCCGAGATTACAAAGTCAGAAGTGAGAAGGATCTCACCAACCTCTGCCGTGATCGCCGCCCGCGTCCTGGTGGGGGTCACTGTGGGTGGACGCAACCTCTCCTCAGAGATCATTACCTCGACGGTCTGGGTCAAAGAGCAGCAATGGATGATCCTGCTACATACCGCCACTACAGTCGCCCCTAGCTAATGTTTGAAGGTTTCGTGGGGCGCCTAACCGACCTATAAGCGTACGATTTTCTTATGGAACTCGAAGCTCTACTCAAGGAAGCAGAGGTGGCCCACGGACACCTCTGCGCAGGCCAGGTTCTCGGCGTTCGCATGGCGATGCACGCCTGCGCCCTGCTCCAGATCACAGAACCTCGCGGCAAAGACCGCAAGCGCCTCGTCACCTTCGTCGAGATCGACCGCTGCGCCACCGACGCCATCGGTGTTGTCACAGGTTGCCGCCTCGGCAAACGCGCCCTCAAGTTCGTGGACTGGGGAAAGATGGCCGCCACCTTCGTAGACCTCACGCGGGTCGTCGGCGACGACCTCTACCGAGGAGTCCGCGTCGCGGCTCTCGAAAGCTCAAAAGATCTCGCCCGCCAGCGCTTTCCCGAGATCGAACCGAAGAACCTGCAGCAGATGACGGCCTACCGCGAACTCTCCGACGCCGAACTATTCTCCGTGGAGAGGGTCGAAGTACGGCTGCCCGCGAAAGAGTTTCCCGGCTACAAAGCCGGACGCGTCGCCTGCGCCCTCTGCGGCGAAGGGATCAACTACGATCGCGGTGTTCTGCGGGGTGACGAACTCCTCTGCGGAGGCTGCTCTGCTCCGGAATCGCGTTATTACAAAGTGGTCAACCCGTGATTCGCTACGCCATCTCAGACCGCTCACAGTATCCAGGGGACGAGCAGGACCGGCGCGCAGCACTCGTACAGCAGGCGGAACGCCTCTCCAGGGCTGGCGTGGACTTTTACCAGTTGCGCGAGAAAGACCTCGGGGGCTCCGATCTGATCTTGCTCGTGGAGGCCGTCCTCGCCGCAGCACGCGGCGTGGGGAAGATGAAAGTTCTCTTGAACGGCTCCGAAGAAGACGCCCATACCTCAGGAGCGGACGGTGTGCATCTCTCCTCTGACCGCGCCGACGCAATCGTAGCCAGCGGCCTCATCGTCAGCGTAGCCTGCCACTCGCTCGAAGACATCCGACGCGCCAATGCAAGGCTGCGGCACTTCGTTCTCTTCAGCCCGGTCTTCGGAAAGGGTTTGCAGGCGGGCGTAGGGCTTGATGCCCTGGGAAACGCAGCGGAGGTCGCCGAGATGCCCGTGCTCGCTCTCGGCAACATCACCGAAGCCAACGCGCAGGCATGTATTGACGCAGGCGCAGTAGGGATCGCTGGCATCCGGATGTTTTTGTAGCCGCGTCCAAGTTCGTCATGATTCGTAAATTAAAATCCGGTGAATTTCGCATCTATTCGCGAGCCGTCGACAAGAAGACAGGCAAGCGCAAGAACCTCGGCACCTTTCCCTCACGCGAAAAAGCGCAGGAGCATGAGCGGGCGATCCAGCATTTCAAGCACGCGTAGTTTTTCGTAAGGTCAGCACTGTCATTCTGAGCGCAGCAACGCTCAACCCGACGTTTGCGACCTGGCTGAGTAGTGGGCGTGATCGGGCCGCCGCAGAGCATCGCAGAGGAAGAGGCAGGCTTTTGAAACGGGTCAAGCTG
>JAHFTZ010000464.1 GCA_023265355.1 Terriglobus sp. | reverse complement strand
GTGACCTGACCCTCCACGGCCAGACGAAATCCGTAACGCTCGATGTCGAAGGCCCTGTTCCGCCCCAGACCAACAATGGAAAAACCGTCAGCGGCTTCTCCGCAACTGGTCTTATAAAGCGCTCTGACTTCAACTTCGGTCCGAAGTTCGCTCCTCCTACCGTCGGGGACGAGATCAAGTTCACGATCGACCTCGAAGTCGATAAGCAGTGACTTGCTCCAAGCAACGAGGCGCGCCAGATCGGCGCGCCTCGTTGCTTGTCTATCGAACTCCTTAAACTATCTTTGTCACCATCTCCGGTGTCGTTTCATCGACCGCATAACGCTTCAACAACTGGTGGTGCATGCAGTAAAGCGCCAGTTCCAGTCGGTCGCTCACACCCAGCTTGTCGTAAACCTTCCGAAGATAGTTCTTGATCACCTGCTCGGTCGTCCCGATCTGGTAAGCAATCTCTTTGTTGCGCATACCCCGTGTAATGCAGCCGATGATGGCAAGTTCCTTCTGGGAAAGCTTTGGCTGCGAGCGCGGATTCATCAACTGCACGGCCTGCGAGCGGTACGCTTCAATCACCCAGCTGACGGATTGATTGTCGATCCAGGTTTCGCCTGCTGCAATCTTCCGAACGCACTTCACAAGCAAATCCGGAGAAATAGAGCGCGGAACCACGCCGCGAACACCGCGACGGTACATCTCCACGGTATTCGCCTCATCCGACTCCAGCACTTGAACAATAATCTTCGCCTGTGGCGCACGGCGCACGAGTTCGGGAATCGCGTCCACCGTCCCCGCCATCAGTTGACCTTCAATGAGAACAACATCTGTTGGGTAGCGTTGCAGCACCGTGTAGAGATTGGTCAGCGTTTCTGCCTGCGCGATGACGCGCATATCGTCTTCCAGCGCAAAGACCTTTCGCAGGCCTACGCGGTAGATGGCCTGCGAATCGGCCAGAATAATGCGGACCCCACCGGGAAAGCCATCCTCATCTTCGGTAATGTCTCGCTCGTTCTCAGAAAATTCAGACATTTAGCTAAGCCCTTAAAAAATATTCGTCAATGACAGCTGCTGCCTGCAGCGTCTGGCCCGATCGACCATGGCGAACGATTCGTCCTACGCAATGAACCACAACATCCTTTTCGTGCCCCATGATGGCCGCCGGCATCATCATGGTGAACTCCACGCGACTGTCGACCGCAGGCAATTTCGCCACGGAAAACAGGACTCCGTTCGCGGATACATCCTCTGTCGTTGCAGTAAGTTCTCCCTCATCGGTATCCAGGATGAGTTCGAGACGAAGTGGAAACCGAACTGACGTACGTATGGGGTCGACTGCAGGCCCTGCCTGCTTGCCGCTGTTTATGCTTTGAAGGTTACGCACAATACCTCGGGAGGTTACTGTAGTTACTCCAGAGTTTATGCGAACCGACTTGAATTACAAGATTAAAGATCTTTAAGTTGCGGAATCCGAATTAGACATCGTGCGCGATCAAACCCGCGCTTCCGCCAACCCACTTCTGACTCCGGTTATGGTCAACCCCCATCATCCTGCCCCGTCCCATGCGAACGAGGTTCATCACCGGTGTCAGCGGACCCTCCTGGGGCCACAGGTACATCACCCGGATCTCGGCCTGCGTCGGCCCCTCCGGGGTCTCAATGACCGGTACAAAGTTCACCTTTTCTTGGAGAAGCCAGTCTTTCCGTTCCTCTGCGGGTATGGAGCCCAGCATCCCGTCATCGGGAGCGAATACGATTCCCTTTCCGGCAAAGGAGTACAGCGGCTTCAAAACCAGGCTTGCACGGTCTTCGGGAAGAAGGTCTTTCCCCTCCCCGCGAAACCAGGCATCGAGAAAAACCGTCGCCGGCACCGTTCGATGCTTCAACCACGGCAGAGAGAACTTGCTGATCCGGAAGTACCAGTTGGGATGTCCGGCCCACTCCACATCGAGATCGTCTCGATAGTCGAAGCCGGTCACGATGCCCTTCCGGACGATCTCATCCACGATGGCACGGTTATAGATCCGCTCAATGGGAATCCATCGTCCCTCAAACTCGTGCTCCAGCCGTCGGCCGGTCTTTCTCACTTTCGCAATGTCCACCGTCCGGATACCAAGGCGATCTTCATGCACGCGAAAATCCATCAGGGTTTTCTGCTTCTCCGGTTCAACTTCCAGAAGTACGACATGCTCTGGATCTTGGCCGCCCACGATGACATGCCGCATCGCAGCCCAGTACGACGTCGCATCGAGACCGCTTAGATAGACCTGACCGTTCAAGTCGAATACCTCGGCATAAGCCTCCGCCAGCAGGGGCTGATAGCCGTAAATCGAGGGGAAGCCCTGCAGTTCCACCAACTTCGGCTCCAGCTCGCCGTCCGAATTTCGCACCAGACCGAAGTCCACCTGCAAAAACTGTGGCCGCCCTTCGTTGCCTGGAACGCGATAAGCGTCGGGAATCGCCGCATTCGACGCCCGCAGGTACTCCGTGCTCTCCACAAGCTGCTTGGCGAGTTCCACTCCGGCGTCCACCATGGTTTGCATCAGGCTGGCAGGGATAAAAACGGGCGTCTCGCAGATACGTACCTCCGTTGCGGTGCGAGACCGTTCCGCAAC
>JAHFTZ010000053.1 GCA_023265355.1 Terriglobus sp. | reverse complement strand
CCGCGTTCTTTTCTGGGCATCTCAGACGGCACGGGCTTCTGCGCCTGTGCCGTAGCCCAGACCATGGGCAGAATCACGGCTGTACTCATCGCACACCTTCTCTCCGGGCCACACGCGGCCCTACACCTGCTCCTACTTCCGGCCCAGATCCCGAGGTCGCTCTGCGTTGGCGGCAGCTTCGCTTGCTGCGGCGTCCTGGCGGAGGGAACTCCGCAAGGCACGCCGCGCACCGCCAGCAGTACACCCCCTGGGCTACACCGGCGCGGATCCAAAGACCTCCGCACCCCTCACATACTTTCAAGTCCAAGCGCAAGTGGTTCATCGTTTTTTCTCCAGTTTTGGTCCTCCGGCGAGCCTTCTTGATCAGTGGTCGGAGTGGCTCTCCGGGTCGTTCGGTTTCAGCCCGTAGAAAGGGGGGCGGAGCTCTTCTGGCTCCTGTTCACCCCTCCTCCGGGCCTACATTCGTGTTGCGGCAGGGTCTCAGTCTTGGGAAAAGGCGTGTTGATGCACGCGACCGCGTCCGTCTGCCTTGGCAATCGCCTGCGCGATTGCGCTCATCGGTTCAGATGAAGTTTCACGGTTATAACTAGCGACAAATTGCGTGTCAACTTAAAGATTTCCTCATGGAGCGAAGAGGGATAAAGTCTTACAAATCAATAAAAGACTCAAGATATCGTTGCAGTCAGATATATATTCGCTTTATCTTCGTCTTGCAAAATGCTATGGAGCTCCCAGATATGAACTTTCAAAGCCTTCATGAACTCCTCCGTGCGGAGCTGGAACGCCGCATCGCCGCCGGTCGACTTACGGGGTCTGTGCTTGCCCGAATGGCGGGCTTCCAGCAGGCCCATATCTCCAACTTTCTCAACAAGAAGAGGGCGCTTTCGCTGGAGGGCCTGGACCGTGTGATGGAGTCGCAGGGGCTGACGGTGGAGCAGATTCTGCCGATCGATCTGGCGGCTGCGGCGACGCTTCCGCCGGACCAGGCGGATCCGCTGGAGTCGGTCCCGGTGGTCTCTGCTGCGGCGGCGATGGGCGACCCGCGCATAGCGCCCGCCACCACGCAGGAGACGGTGTATGTCTCGGCGGCGCGTCTGCATGGAAACAGGCCGCGTATGGCGCTGCATCGCGGACAGTGGCAGCGCTTTGTGGCTTTGAGGATCGATGCGCAGCAGGCTGCGCCGATGGATCCTGTTCTGCCGTCGGGTGCGGTTGTGATTCTCGACCGGCACTACAACTCTGTAGCCCCCTACAGCGCGCATCAGCCGTCGGTGTTTGCGGTGCGGCATGGAGCGGCGCTTTCGCTGCGGTACGTGACGCTGGAGGAGTCCAGGCTGGTGCTCAGACCCTATGCGCGGGAGTTTCCGGTGCAACTGGTGCGTTTGCTGCAGACGGAGGCGCCTGCGGATTACATTGTGGGGCGGATTTGTTTTGTGCTGGCGGGGCTTTAAGGTCGCTCTTCGAGGCGAACGATGGGCTTTGCGCATGGCCCATACATCGCAAAAGAGCGCGATGTATGGGGCACCCAGCGTTTGGCGCATATACCCATGTCCCAAAAACGGGACATGGGGCACCCGGCATATCCCTTCGCTTTGCTACCATCGAACTTATGGAACCTATCATCACCGCGCGCCGCACAGAAGATATCGCGCTTGACCTTCTGAAGTTCATCGCCTCCACTGCAAACGTCACGCGCGCTTCCAGCTCTTCGACCGGATTCGCCGCGCCAACGTCTGCCAAGCCGGAAGACCAGGTGGCTCATCTCCTCGAACTCTATGCCCGCTGCAAGCAGGCTGTAGAAGCCAAGTAAAAGCGTGTCCGTTTCCGTCGCTGTTGTTGGTGCTGGTTCGTTCGGTCGCAATCATCTGCGGGTCTATCGCAATCTGCCGCAGGCAGACCTTGTCGCTTTTGTGGATGCGGAAGAGGCCGTGCGCGCACGGCTCTCCGCGGAGTACAACCTTCCGGCCTTTGCTACGGTGGAAGAGCTTCTTGCCAGTGGCTTGAAGCTCGATGCCGCCAGCGTCTGCGTGCCAACGGTGCATCATGCGGAGGTGGCGGAGAAGCTGCTTTCTGCAGGTATCGACACGCTGATTGAGAAGCCCATTGCTTCCACGCTTGCTGAGGCCGACGCCCTGATTGCGCTTGCGGAGAGGAAGGGACGCGTTCTGCAGGTGGGACACCTGGAGCGCTTCAATCCTGCGGTAACGGCGGCGCTTTTGCATCTCAACCGGCCGATGTTCTTCGAGTCGCACCGGCTGAGCATCTTTACGCCGCGTTCGCTGGATGTGGATGTCGTGCTCGACCTGATGATTCACGATCTGGATGTTGTGCTTTCGCTGGTGCCTTCGCCGGTGCGCGAGGTTCGTGCCGTGGGTCTCCCTGTGCTTTCGCGCAAGACGGACATCGCCAATGTCCGTCTGGAGTTCGAGAACGGCTGCGTGGCGAACTTCACGGCATCGCGTGTGTCTACTGAGCGGGTGCGTAAGCTGCGTTTCTTTCAGCCGCATCAGTATGTTTCGCTGGACTTCGCGCGGCAGGATCTTTTTCTGATCGATGTGACGGCCGCAGCTTCGCTCACGCCTGCGCAGCTTGAGGCTGTGTTTGCGGCGCATCAGCAGAAGTCGGATCTGCAACATCCTACGCCGGGACTCTCGTTGAACAAGCTTCCTACGGAGCCGGGTGAGCCGCTGAAGCTGGAGCTTGAGGCTTTCCTCCATGCGGTTGAGACGAGAGAGGCTCCGCGTGTGACTGGTTTGCAGGCGCGCAATGCGCTGGCGCTGGCGCTGGAGATCAATGCCGCGATTGCGGAGCATGTGGCCAGGACTGGGCTTTTGTAGTTTTCCACCGGGTGCTCTGAGTCTGTTGAAAAGAAGAAGCAGATCCCTTCGCTTTGCTGCGGAATGACAAAAGGGGTTCGAAGAGATCGGGTTGTGTTCCGCGCGAACCGACGGCTGCCGCAAGGACGCGCGGAGAATGGGACACGGGTATTGTTGTCTAAAAATGCAGCCGGATTCGGCGTGGCGTGATCTAAATGGTAAGTATGCAAAAAGTTCTTGTTACCGGAGCGGCGGGCTTCATCGGCTCCCATCTTATCGACGCGCTGGTGCAGCGCGGCAATCTTGAAGTTCGTGGGCTCGATAACCTCGTCACGGGGCAGCGCTCGAATCTCGACGCAAGCTGGAAAGAGATCGATTTTTACCAGATCGATCTCAACGACAGCGAAGGGGTTCGGCAGGCCGTAGCTGGCGTAGACACGATCTTCCATGAGGCGGCGCTGCCCAGCGTTCCGCGTTCGGTGCAGGACCCGCGCACCTCGCATATTGCCAATATCGAAGGCACGTTTAATCTTCTGGAAGCTGCGCGTGCTGCGGGTGTTCGCCGCGTTGTCTATGCGGCATCTTCTTCCGCGTATGGAGATCAGCCCGGGTTTCCGCGTGTCGAGACGATGCGGCCGGAGCCCATTTCGCCTTATGCCGTGCAGAAGCTTACGGCGGAGCTTTATCTGCAGAGCTACTTCCGCGTCTACGGCATGGAGACGGTCTGTCTGCGCTACTTCAATATCTTTGGGCCGAGGCAGGCGGCGGACTCGCCTTACTCCGGCGTGATGGCGAAGTGGATTACGACGCTGCTGGAGGGTGGGACGCCACGCATTAACGGCGATGGAGAGCAGGGAAGGGACTTTACCTATGTCGCCAACGTGGTGCATGCCAATCTGCTGGCGGCAGAAGCGCCAAGAAACGCCATCGCCGGAGGGGTTTTCAACATCGCCTGTGGAGAGCGCCATACATTAAACGCAACCTATGCGCTTATGGCGCGTCTGTTGAAGAGTAGGACCAAACCGGAATACGGCCCTGAACGGGCTGGGGACGTGAAAGATTCGCTCGCAAGCATCGAGGCCGCACGCAGTGCCTTCGGCTACGGAGTTACTGTCGATTTCGAAGAGGGACTGCGGAGGACCATCGAGTGGTATCAGAAACAGTACAGCTAAGCACGCTACAGAGTTTTACCGACCGCGTCGCCTCGCGCGAAGCGCGTGTCGGGATTGTGGGCCTGGGTTATGTCGGGCTGCCCCTTACCCTGCTTTTCAGTGCGGAGAAGCTGCGTGTCACCGGCTTCGATATCGATCGCACCAAGGTCGATACGCTGAATGCGGGCAATAGTTATATCTGGCGGATAGAGCCGGAGCATATCGCCTCTGCGCGCGCGCGCGGTTTCACGGCAACGGATAAATTCGCTGCCATCGCCGAGATGGACGCGATTCTGATCTGCGTTCCGACGCCGCTCACGGAGCATCACGTTCCCGATCTCAGTTACGTGCAGGACACGATCAACGCCATTGCGCCGCATCTTCGCGATGGACAGCTGGTTGTGCTTGAGAGCACGACGTACCCCGGCACGACGGAAGAGATTGTGGTGACCACCATTGAGAAGGCGGGGCGACGTGTTCTGCGTGGCACGGATCTGGAAGAGGAGCTGAACGGCATCATGGTGGCTTTCTCGCCGGAGCGCGAAGATCCGGGCAACATGGAGACGCCGCGCCGCGAGGTTCCAAAGGTGATCGGTGGATGCGATGTCCGCGCTACGGCTGCTGCGGAGGCTCTGTATCAATCGATCTTTACGCAGACGGTGGCGGTGAGTTCGCCTGCGGTAGCGGAGATGACCAAGCTTCTGGAAAATATCTACCGCGCAGTGAATATTGCGATGGTCAACGAGATGAAGCAGCTCTGCATGCGTATGGGCATCGACGTGTGGGAGGTCATCAACGCCGCAGCGACGAAGCCCTTCGGCTTCCAGGCCTTCTATCCCGGCCCTGGGATCGGGGGGCACTGCATCCCGGTCGATCCTTTCTATCTGACGTGGAAGGCGAAGGAGTATGGCTTTCCGACGCGCTTTATCCAGCTTGCGGGCGAGATTAATGAGCAGATGCCGACCTTCGTGGTGCGAGAGGTGGCGGGCGCTCTGAACTTCCGCGGCATCGCGACCAAGGGGGCGAAGGTTCTCGTTCTGGGTCTTGCGTACAAGCGCGATGTGGACGACCTGCGCGAGTCTCCTTCGCTCACGATCATTGAGCTGCTGCAGGCGCTTGAAGTGGAGGTCAGCTACAACGATCCTTTCTTCCCCGAGGTCGGCCACGGGCGCAAGTATGACCTGCAACTAGCTTCCGTTCCGCTAGACAATCTTTCCAGCTACGACTGCGTTCTGATTGCTACTGATCATTCGGCGTACGACTATGAACGCATCGTCGAAGAGTCCAGGCTGGTTGTGGATACGCGCAACGCGACGCGCGGGATTCTTTCGGACAAGATCGTTCGCTGCTAGGGCGGATCTTTAGAGGCGAGAGAGTACATGCAAAACGAAAGGCGCTCCATTGGGAGCGCCTTTTGATTTGTGTCTCTCAGGACCGGGACACTGCTGGCCAGGGAATAACGAGAAGCCGACTCGGCACATGAACGTGGTCTGTTAGCACGCGCAATGCAGATTGGCAGGGCGACACAATGTGTATCTATGAAGAGAAGATCCTCACCTGAAAGGGTCATAGTGTCCTCGATACTCTCTTGATATGGTGAGACGTTCTTCTACATAGCAACTTTCCAGCATCTGCAGTGAAAGGCCTTCTGTTGATCTCGCATCGACTGCCGTTTGTTGCCTCCGGGCTTTTGTTCTGCATCGGTGTCTCGATGCAGAGCGTTGCTCAAGCCGCGCGCGCCGATCAGTTTTACAAACCGCCGTCGCCGCTCCCGCAGGGAACTCATGGCAAAGTGATTCAGTCGCGTCCGTTGACGAATGCGGCCGCATTGCCCAGCGCCGCGCGAAATTTGCTCGTGATGTATCACTCCACCAGCGAAGATGGAAAAGATGTGGCAGTCACCGGCACGATTGCCATTCCTGCCGGAGATGCTCCCGCGGGCGGTTGGCCAATCACAACTTGGACACATGGAACGACCGGAATTGCTTCTCTTTGTGCGCCCTCTCTGGACACTCCCACCGCTCCAGAACACCACTTTCTCAGCATGCACGAAACGGTGATGGACGACTATGTAAAGCGCGGTTATGTCGTGGTCGCGACCGACTACGAAGGACTTGGTCCCGGGCGGCTTCATCCCTTTCTACAGGGTGCATCCGAGGCGCACGGCGCACTCGACATCATTCGCGCGGCACGGGAGATAGATCCGCACATCGGCTCCAGATATGTGGCCATCGGGCATTCGCAGGGTGGACAGGCTGATCTTTTCACGGCGGCGATTGGGCCATCCTATGTGCCCGAACTGCACCTGCTGGGCAACGTCGCCCTCGCACCTGCTTCTCACATCGCGGCTACACTGCAGGCCATGATGCGGGCATCTACGCCGTCCTATGCCCTTGGATACTCGATGTACGTGTTGGAGTCTTTCGCCTCTAACCATCCCGACATTGAGTTAGACAAGATCTTAACGAAGCAAGCGTTGCATCATCTACCGGAGACCATGCATGCTTGCATCACGGACACCGTAAGCAAGGGATACTGGGCCACAGCGATTCCGAAAAGCCAGTTTCTTCCAGCAGCAGACCTTACGTCTCTCCTTAGGGTGGCTGCTGAGAACGAACCGGATAGATTGAAGATCGTCGTTCCGACCCTCGTGGCACAAGGCACTGCGGACGACACAGTCATGCCGGTGTGGACCGATGACGTCGTGAGGTCTCTTTGCAAGAACGGCACCCCCCTCGAATACTTAGTTCAACGCGGGGCTACTCACGAAACTGTGCTGACAGCTTCCACTACCAAGATGAAAGTATGGGTGGACGCAAGATTTTCCGAAAAGACAGCAGAGAGCAATTGTTTTGCGCTTCCGTCGGCTGCAGTACCTGACAGATGAACCCACAGTGCACTCGATTAGTATCAAGGCCCTTACACATTCTGATAGTTCTACCGTTGCGCCATAAGGGATGTCTTCGCATCCCGTTTGAATTCTTTGCCGGGCAGGGTTTGTTGTTGCGTAGGGGATGATGGGCGAAGCCGTATTCTGTTGGGGGTGGCCATCGACGGGCGGTCCAACAAATCTCGGCAAGACGGAAAGAATTGGTGAGCGTGTCCCAACCTCTGACGATCGTTCTCATCCTTGTTCTCTCAGCGCTCAGTATTTTGCTGATGCTGATTCGGCCCAGGAATCTTCCAGAGGTTTATTGGGTTGGGGCGGGCGCCGCTCTGCTGGTGCTCTTGCGCCTTATCCCGCTTCGGTTGGCGGGGAGAGCCATCGCGGAAGGGAATGACGTTTATTTTTTTCTGATCGGCATGATGCTGCTCTCAGCGCTTGCGCGGGATAACGGCGTCTTTGATTGGGTCGCTGCGACCTCGATCAAGGCTGCGAAGGGATCTCCGGGAAGACTGTTTGCGATCATCTATGGAGTCGGCACGATCGTCACGATCTGTATGTCGAATGATGCGACGGCGGTTGTGCTGACGCCCGCCGTTCTGGCCGCTGTGCGGAAGTCGAAGGCGCAGCCGTTGCCCTTCCTCTTTGCCTGCGCGATGATCGCGAATGCTGCGTCCTTCGTTCTGCCGATCTCTAACCCTGCCAATCTTGTCGTGTTTCACGAGGGCATGCCACCACTTGGCCGATGGCTGGCGTCCTTTCTGCTGCCGTCGATTCTTTCCATAGGAGCAACGTTTCTCGTTCTACGGTGGTACTTCCGCAAGGATCTCTGCTTAGAGTTGCCTGAGACCAACGAGTCGGTGGAGCTGAAGCCAGGCGGGAGGATGGTTCTGTATGGACTCGGATTGATGGTGGTCGTTCTGTTGATCGTGTCTTCGCTCAACAAGGACCTTGGTCTGCCGACCTGCATCGTTGCACTCTGTGTGACTGCTGCGGTCTGCGTGCGGAACAGATGCAATCCGCTGCCGCTCGCGAAGGAGATTAGCTGGGCCACGCTGGGGTTGGTGGCTGCGCTCTTCGTGATTGTGGATGCATTGGAAAGCATCGGCGCGCTGCGAGTGACCGAAGCAGCCCTACATCGCGCGGAGGCGCTTGGCCCCTATGTCGCCTCGCTGGTCACGGCGTTTACTGTTGCGGTGGGGAATAACCTTCTGAACAATCTGCCCCTGGGTTTGATTGCTGGAGGAACCCTGACGGCGATGCACACGCATGGCCTTATGGCGAACGCCGTTCTGATTGGAGTGGACCTTGGCCCCAATCTGTCGGTTACAGGCTCGCTCGCGACCATCCTTTGGCTACTGGCGTTGCGGAAAGAAGGGATCGAGGTCAGTGCCATGGATTTTCTGAAGGTTGGGGCTATTGCCATGCCCGTTGCACTCGCTGCAAGCATGGCCGGAGCTCTTCTGATGCACGCGGTCTTTCCAACCACTTAGTCTCCTCGGAGGGAACAAATGAACGCCTCATGGATCATTCCTTTCATCATTCTGGGCGGAGCGCTGCAGACCTGTGGAGCCGCGATGAATGGGCAGCTAAATAAGTCTCTGGTCAATCCGTTCCTCGCCTCAGCCGTGTCGTTCCTTATCGTCACGTTCTTCTTCATCGCTCTGTTCTTTGCCATGCCCCACCCGCTTCCTGCAATGCAGGATCTGCGGGAGATGCCATGGTGGGCGGTGTTTGGGGGGATCGTAGGGGCCGTTCAGGTCTTCGCTGGCCTGAGCTTTGTCCATAGAGTTGGCGCGGGCAACTTCATGGCGCTCACCGTCTCTGCGGCTCTGATCGCCTCACTTGTAATCGACCACTTCGGTTGGTTCCGTATGGAGGTTCAGGCAGTGAGCCTGACTCGCGCGGCTGGGGCGTTGCTCCTTGTGGGAGGAGTAGTGCTGATCACAAGGAAGTAATCCGCGCTGTATCGCGGCAGAGGTGGGATCAAATCTTGATCTCTCGCCCCACAACCTCTCTTACCGCGAAGTTCGATTCCAGTCTCCTTACGCCGGGGAAGCGCGACAGTTCCTGTTGGTGCACGCGCTCGTAGTCACCCATGTCGGCGACCTTCACCTGCAGCATGTAGTCATAGTCGCCAGCCATAAGGTGGCAGGAAGCCACACTATTGCAGCGGCGAATTGCCGATTCGAAGCTTTGCAACGCCGTCGCGGACTGCCGCTCCAGGGTCACGCGAACGAACACCGTCACGCTTGCGCCCAGGACGCCGTGGTCGATCATGGCCTGATAGCCGAGGATCACGCCACGGCTTTCCAGCGAGTGGATTCTGCGCGAGGTGGCCGAGGGAGACAGCCCTACAAGGTCTCCAATCTCCTCATTGGTTGCTCGTCCTTTGCGTTGGAGCGCCCGAATAATCTCCAATTAAACGCTATCGAAACCTGCTGTGCGATTATTTTGCGTTTCGGAGGGTTTAAACGACGTTTTCTTGTTCATGAATAGAATATTACTAAACACTTTGCACAAGACTTGTCATCCATCTGATTTACCTTCTATTCATCGAGCATTCAAAGCTATTCGTGGTAAGGGGCGTTTTCTACGCGTCGCCTTCGGCGAATTCATAAACCTTGCAGCTGCCTCTATCTGAGAGGCCTATGGCAGAACTGCACCTTTTTGCGAACTTACACAGCGTCACCGTTGCAGGAGTCTGCCGATGATTGTGAGTGTTCCAAGGGAGTTGAAGGATCAGGAGACGCGGGTTGCGCTCACTCCTTCCGGTGTGCGAAGTCTCGCCGATCAGGGCCATACCGTGTTCGTGGAAACGCACGCGGGAGCGCTTTCCGCCTTTCC
>JAHFTZ010000052.1 GCA_023265355.1 Terriglobus sp. | reverse complement strand
GGTTGAGAGAGCGGCTTATCCCATGGAGGGATGAAAGGTGGTTCCAGTGCCCGGGATGGCTCTTGAAGCAGGCCGGCCATTCGCGCCGGACTTTTCCAGGTAGAGGGCTTCATCGCTTTCGCGCAGAAGTTCTCCCAGGTTGGTCGAATTGCCGGATTTGGTGACCGCGCCGATGCTTGCCGAGACACTGAAGGCCGCTCCCGTTGGTCCCTGTAGGATAAGCGACTGCAGCGCAACGCGGATGCGCGCCACCACGATGGCCGTGGTGTTTGCGTCCGCGTTGGGAAGCAGGACAAAGAACTCGTCTCCGCCGACGCGCGTCGCCAGATCACTGGTGCGGAGCGTGGATTTGAGAATGCCGGCGATGGAAGAGAGTGCAAGGTCGCCAGCGGCGTGTCCGCGCCGGTCGTTGATCTCCTTGAAGTGATTGACGTCCATCATGAGAGCCGAGCAGGGCCAGTTGTAGCGGGCGGCAAGATCGAGTTCAGGCACCGAGAGCATATCGAGGCCGTGGCGGTTGAAGAGGCCGGTCAGGGGATCGGTCATCGCACGATACTTCAGATCGGAGGTCTGCCGGAGACCTTCCATCCAGAGAAAGCAGAGCGCCAGGCCGATAATGCTCATCGTTCCGGTCCAGGTGAACCAGGCATCGGCGTGGTGGAGACGCCAGGCGACGGTGATGCGAAGAATATTTCCGAAGGCGTGCATCAGGAGAAAGGTCGCCATCATGCGGACTGCAGGACGCGTCACCGGGTCCTTCGACCGCAGGAGCATGATCGCCGTGACCGTGTGCATCACAAGTATGACCAGCGACGCTTCGATGACCCGCAGCATGAGGTCGGGTTTAATCCACGTGAAGTACCAGAAGTTGGCCACGGTGCCAGCGGAGAGCGCGAGCAGGTAATAGAACTGTCCTTTGCCCTGTCCTGTTGTCTCCGCCAGGCCGCGGTTCATGAAGGTACTCAGGAGAAGGAAGAGGCCGTTGCCCAGAAGGATTGTCAGGACGGGCGTGATCAGATCACGCTGCGCTTGGAGCAGCATGCCTATGCCGCCGAGAAAGAATCCGGCTGCGAGCCAGTACGGACCGTTGTCTGCCCGTTCGCTGCGCTGACTGCGAAAGCAGACGGCGAGAATCAGGCTGAGAAAGATCAGCATTACGCCTTGCATGGTAAAGACCGTATGGCGGTCCATGGGTACTACACTCCGCTACAGATCTAGGGCGCTCAGATGGATGCCTCTACTCTCTCACAGCGGCACCCTTATCGCATCCCACAAAAGAAGCATTACCCGTGTCACTGCTAGACTTAAAGTCCTATGACCTACCGTTCCGGAAGCCAGATTCGTGAAGACTTTTTAAGATTTTTCGAGACGAAAGAGCACCGCCGCGTGCATTCTTCGTCGCTCGTCCCGCATAACGATCCCACTCTGCTTTTTACCAATGCGGGAATGAACCAGTTCAAGGATGTCTTTCTGGGAGCGGAGAAGCGCAGTTATGTGCGTGCGACGACCTCGCAGAAGTGCGTTAGGGCCGGCGGCAAGCATAACGACCTGGAAAATGTCGGCTTCACGCGACGCCATCACACCTTCTTCGAGATGCTGGGGAACTTCAGCTTTGGCGACTACTTCAAGCGCGATGCGATTGCCTATGCCTGGGAGCTGCTGACCTCGCCGGAGTGGTTCGGCATCGACAGGTCGAAGCTCTACGTGACGATCTTCGAGGGAGATGCGCAGGTTCCGCGTGACGATGAGGCGGAGCAGTTCTGGATCGAAGCGGGCGTACCGAAGGAGCGCATCTTCGAAATGTCCGCGAAGGACAACTTCTGGCAGATGGGCGAGACCGGCCCCTGCGGTCCGTGCAGCGAGATCTACTTCGACCTCGGTCTGGAGGCTGCGGACGAGCCCGGAACGGACAAACCGTTTCCGCTCGATGAGCAGCGCTATGTCGAGATCTGGAACCTCGTCTTCATGCAGTTCGATCGCACGATCGACGCGGCCACGGGTGGAGCGCAGCTTACACCGCTGCCGAAGCCTTCCATCGATACGGGCATGGGTCTGGAGCGGATTGCGGCTGTGCTACAAGGCGTGACGAGCAACTTCGAGACGGACCTGTTTACTCCTCTGATCGCGAAAGCTGCGGAGCTTACCGGCGCGACTGACCTCACTTCGTCTTCGCTGAAGATCATCGCGGATCATGCGCGCGCGGCTACTTTTCTTATCTCGGACGGCGTGATTCCTCTGAACGAAGGTCGCGGTTATGTGTTGCGCAAGATCCTTCGGCGCGGCATTCGACATGGGCGTCTTCTCGGACAGGAACAGCCGTTCATGCACGAGATGGTCTATGCCGTGCGTGACGAGATGCAGGTGGCGTATCCGGAATTGGTCGACTCTGCCGAGCGCGTGGCGAAGGTGGTGCTGGCGGAAGAGCAGCAGTTTGCGCGGGTGATGTCCACCGCTTTGGTTGAGATGGAAAGAATTTTTGAAAAAGAAGAAGCTCAATTTTCAGACAAGATGCTTCGTTTTCTTGAGGAGGATATTGAAAGGTATTCGCAGCCCGGGTTGGTAGACGCCATTGAGCAGAAAAAGAAGGAAGGCGGTTCGCTCTCACGTGGCGATCTTCAGGAAATTTTCATTCGGTTTCTTGGTCCAGTTCTAGGTGTACATGCGGAGGAGGAACTTAAGCAACGTGTGCTGAAGGAAGCTGTTTTTCCTGGCGCTGTCGCTTTTCACCTCTATGAAACCTTTGGCCTACCGTTAGATTTCATGATGGATGCCGCTCGCGATCGGCTATTCATCTTCGATTTAGTCGGTTTTGAAAAAGCGAAGGAAGAAGAACAGCAGCGTGCACGCGCTTCGTGGAAGGGTGGATCGCAGAAGTCTGCGAGCCCCGCGTTCCGTGAGCTGGCGAAGACGGATTTCCTCGGCTACGGCGGTCTGCGTGCCGATGGCGTGACGGTGCTGGCGCTGGTGAAAGATGGCGTTGGCGTGCAAACAATGAGCCCCGGCGACGAGGGCGAGGTCGTGCTCGATGCGACCAGCTTCTATGCGGACTCCGGCGGACAAGTCGGCGATGTGGGCTGGCTCTACCCGACGGACCACACCGGAGCGCTGGCTGAGGTGAAGGGATGCACCAAGCCGGTGCAGGGCGTCTTCGCGCACAAGGTAGTGGTGAAGCGGGAGATCGCCGTGGGCGATCGTCTGGATGCAGTCGTGAATGGTGAGGTACGCTCGGCGACGATTCGGAATCACACGGGAACGCATCTTCTGCATGCAGCCCTGCGCGAAGTACTGGGAACGCATGTGAAGCAGGCGGGATCGCTGGTGAACTCCGCGCGTCTGCGCTTCGACTTCTCGCACTTCGCGGGCATCGCGCAGGAAGACCTGCAGGAGATCGAGGACATCGTGAACGCGCAGGTGCTCGGCAACACACGCGTGGAGACCTTCGTGGATGTGCCCATCGAGGTCGCGGTGCATGAGTTCAAGGCGACGGCTTTGTTTGGCGAGAAGTACGGCGACAAGGTGCGCGTGGTGAAGATCGGCGATTTTTCGACGGAGCTTTGCGGCGGTATTCATACCAAAGCGACGGGAGAGATTGGTCTGCTCAAGCTGGTGGGCGAATCGAGTGCAGCTTCCGGAATCCGACGTGTCGAGGCCGTTACGGGAACAGGATCGCTGAAGGAGTTCCGGCGCGACTTCGATGTCGCGCGCGTGGCCACACAGGTCATCGGTGGATCAAGCCTTCCTCCTGCGGAGGCGTTGCAGCAGAAGTTATCCGCCCAGGATGAAGAGCTGAAGAAGCTGCGGCGGGAGCTGGACCAGGCGCGGATGAAGTCGGCCTCTTCGGCGACGGCGAACGCGGCGGAGTCTGCGGTTGAGGTGAAGGGTATCAAGGTGCTGGCGCAGCGCGTGAGCGGCCTGGACCGCAACCAGATGCGTCAGCTTGTGGATAATCTGCGGACGCAGATCGGCGAAGGCGTTGTCGTTTTGGGAACGGCGACCGAAGACGGCAAGGTGGCGCTGATCGCCGGTGTTACCAAAGACCTTACGAGCAAGGTGCAGGCGGGCAAGGTCGTCGGCGCTCTGGCGGCAAAGGTCGGCGGCAAGGGCGGCGGACGTCCGGATCTGGCCGAGGCGGGTGGAAGCGATCCGTCGCAGCTGGACGCGGCGCTCTCTGCGGCGGCGAAGGTCGTTGAAGATCTGCTCGCATAAATAAATTCCCGATTTTGCCGGGAGGTGCCAGCATGAGCACCCCCCGGCGATTGCGGGCCGGTTGACCTTGGTGGGTCGGTAAACTGAAGCCGAACGGACCCTTTCCCAAGGTCCGTCGAAGCCATGACAGCACGCATTCCATCTCGCTCTTCTCTTATCGCCGTTGCTTTCTGCGTTGGCTCCGCATTTCTGTTTGCGCATGGAGCAACGAAGCGCAAGGCTCCGGAGCAGACGCCGTGGGAGCTTGCCGAAAGTGCGCGCGCAACTTTGCTTCAAGAGCCCCCTGAGACGCGCACGCGCAACGACTACACGGTGGTGATGGACGCTTATCGCGTGATCTATCACGACAGCCCTAGTGCTCTGAAGGCGCCGGACGCGATCTTTACGGTGGCCTCGTTGCTGGCCGATGAGGGCCGCGTGCTCCACGACCAGAAGGCGCTGCGCAATGCGATCGGGCAGTATGAGTTTTTGCGGACGCAGTATCCGACGTCGAGCCTGCGCATCTCTGCTCTGTTTGCCGAAGGTCAGATTGCGCAGAACGATCTCGCGGACACGAAGCTGGCGAAAGAAAAGTACTCACTCTATATAGAGAAGTATCCGCGTGCATCCCAGGTGGCCGATGCGCAGACGGCGCTCGCGGATCTGCGCGCGGGGCGGACGTCGACTCCTGTCGCCGCGTCTGCTCAGAATGCGGAGATCGCTTCTGCACCTGCTCCTCAGCCAGTAGCGGTAGCCACGCCGGTGGTGATTCCGGGGTCTGCCGCAGCGAGTGCAGCAGTCGCTTCTTCTGCGGCTGCGCCTGTTCCGGGGCCGCAGCACACCGCGCCACGCAAGCCAGGACGCCTGGCTTCTGTCACGGGCATTCGTCACTGGAGCACGCCGACGTACACGCGTGTGGCGATCGACCTCGGGGACGACATTGAGTACGAGGCGGCGCGCGTTCCGCACCCTGATCGCATCTACTTCGATCTGCATGGGACGCGGTTGGCGCAGGAGCTTATGGGGAAGAGCTTCACCGTCACGGACGATGGATTCCTGAAGAAGATCCGCATCGCGCAGTTCTCGAATGACATGACGCGCGTCGTTCTGGATGTGAACGATGTCACGGAGTACTCGGCGTTTCTTCTGCCGAATCCGTATCGGCTGATCATCGACATCCACGGCAAGCAGAAGACGCCGACGACGGGTGATCCAACGCCGACGCCCGCGCCGACGGCGACGGTTTCGAATCCTGACCTTCCGGTCTTCCGTGCGCCTGCTTCGGCGAAGCCGTATGTGGAGAAGCCGCCTACGGATGCACCCCGGCCCTCCGTCGTGGCGCGGGGTACGCAGCTTCCCAGCTTTCCCACGACCGAACGCTCCGCCGCTCCGGTCGCAAATGTGCCGAGCACGACGGTGACGCATACGCTCTCTTCGCACGAGGTGGCCGCGCTGAGTCAGCAGCCGGATCGACAGAATGCGACGACGCAGCCTACGAGCCGGCCCATCTCTCAGATTGTTTCTCCGCGACCGCCGGATGCAGAGGTGGCCAGTACGACGGGCGTACCTGTAACTCCACCTGCGGTTGCCGTGGCTGGCGGATCCACGAATGGAGCTGCACGCAAGGGACGACGCAAGGCAGTCGCGAAGGACAGTGATCCCGACGTTCCTGCGGACCACACCGCCATGCCTACGGCCGATGGGCAGCGCTCGCTGGTGCGTGCGTTGGGCCTGAAGATTGGGCGGATTGTGATCGATCCAGGACATGGCGGACACGACTCCGGAACGCTTGGCGCGGGCGGCATCATGGAGAAGGACGTGGTGCTGGATGTGGCTCTGCGGCTGGGCAAGATGCTGCACGATCACCTCGGCGCGGAGATTATCTACACACGTTCCGACGACACGTTTATCCCGTTGGAGACGCGTACGGCGATTGCGAACAAGGCGCAGGCGGATCTGTTTATCTCCGTGCATGCGAACTCTTCGAGCGACGAGACGGCCCGGGGTGTGGAGACGTATTACCTGAACTTCACCTCTTCTCCGGACGCTCTGGATGTCGCCGCGCGCGAGAATGCAGTCTCCGACCAGAGCATCCACCAGCTTGCGGACCTGGTGAAGAAGATCACCCTCAAGGACAAGATCGACGAGTCGCGCGAGTTTGCCTCGGATGTGGAGGACGCACTCTACAAGGGATTGCAGCAGGGCAATGCGGGTTTGAAGAATCGTGGCGTGAAGAAGGCTCCGTTTGTGGTGCTGATCGGTGCGAATATGCCTTCGATCCTGGCGGAGATCTCGTTTGTGACCAATCCGCGCGATGCGGCTCAGCTGCGCCAGCCGGAGTACCGCCAGCGGGTGGCGGAGAGTCTGTATAAAGGCGTGGCGCGTTATGCCGGCGGTCTGAGCGGGATGCGTGTGGCCGCGCGCGGGGCGGGCGCGTACACTGGCGGGCATTGACGCACACTGATGCGCACCGAATGGGGGCTGCTCACCTTCCCGGTGCGGTGGTAGTCTGACGGCTGTATGCGTCCCCTTCGTATCGCCGCTGTGCTCCTTCCACTTCTGTCCCTGGCTGTGCTTGCGCAGGGACCTCCGCCCGCCAGCGTCGCTCTTCCGCCCGCACCTCTGCTTCCGCAGACCTTCGGCGTCTTTCATCGCACCGGCACCACTCCCGCTGCGGTCGTCATCGCGCCGGATGAGGCCAAAGAGTACGGGGTAAAGCGTAGCGAGACCGCGGAGTACAACCAGACGGATGGCGGCAAGACTACACTGACCATCGCGGCCACAGAGATGCAGGACGCCACGGGAGCTTACAGCTATTTCACGCTGCATCATGCGGGGATGCACCGCTGCGATCCTTCGGCTACGCTGGGCGAAGATTGCGCCCTTGCGACGGGACACCTGGCGTTCTGGGCGGGGGATACGGCGGTCGATGTGACGGCAATCGGTCTGCAGGGAATCAAACTGTCGGCTCTGCGCGACCTTTTGACAACGCTGCCGAAGCCGAGTGGAACAAAAGGCGCTCTGCCCCTGCTGCCGACGCGCCTTCCCAAGCCGGGTCTGGAAGTAGAGAGCATTCGCTACGCAGTGGGACCGGCGACGTACGCGAAGCTTGGCTTCTCTCTCCCTGCGGATGTGGTGGAGTTCAATAAATCGCCGGAGATTATTACGGCACACTACGCTGGCCGACCGGGAAGCGGAACGCTGGCCGTGATCTTTTACCCAACGCCGCAGATCGCCTCGGATCGCAGCCGCGCGATTGAAGCCGTATTCAAATCCGATCCGAACACAGCAGTGCGCCGTGTGAGCACGATGGTGGCGATTGCGACGCATGGCTTCACGCAGGCGCAGGCGACGGCTCTCGTGGGTAAGGTGACGGAGAACATGCAGGTCACGTGGAACAAGCCGGAGGGCTTCGTCGACAAGGTGCAGCAGACGGCGAGCGTGATGGTGAAGATCCTCTCCTTCGTCGGCATCATGACGTTCGCCGCAGCCATTCTTGGAGTCTTCTTCGGCGGAGCGCGTGCGCTCATTCGCAAGATGCAGGGGAAGCCGCTCTCATCGCTCGAAGATATGGAGATCATCCGGTTGGATCTCGGTGGAAAACCGAGTACGAAACTCCAGCATTCCAAACCGCCTATCGAGCCTCAGCGCCCGTAGACGATCGTCCAGAGAGCTTGTAAAAAGGCGAAGAAAAGGCAAAGAAGGCAGATTGATCTGCGATTCTTTGATTTTTCCAAATTGTTGATTCTAAAGTATTTGAATATGCCAGAGGTTTATCCTTGACATGGGCTTTCCATGAAACATAGTATTTCGCCAGAAAGTTCTGATGGCTTTGCCTCCGTTGGAACTATTCTCCCTGACGAAAAGGCCGCCCGGTTTCCGGGCGGCCTTTTCATGTTTCCGGAGGTGTTTGAAGGCGCTTTTAGGACTCGCGAGCGGGCATAGGATTGCGCGTTTGGTGGAACCGGTAACTTGCCGTTAGAATCGACCTTGCAGGCCGACGTAGCTCAGTTGGTAGAGCAGCTGATTCGTAATCAGCAGGTCAGCGGTTCAAGTCCGCTCGTCGGCTCCAGTCATCCTTCCGTAGCCTCCGGAACCCATGTTGGTACAAGTTATCCACGCCTTTCTGCATTTGGCGCTTGCGAAGCCTTGATTGTGCGTGCCTGTGGCCGCATACTCGCACCTGACATGCCTGAAACGCTTGCCATTGCGGGACTGAATGCGACTTCGCCTGTGACGCGGTTTACCCGTCAGGATCTGGCGCGGATTCTGCGTCTGCCTGCGCGGCAGATTGTGTCTTGGCAGCGCTCCGGCCTGATGCACGTGGCCGATTCCTACACTTTTGAAGATCTTTCCCATCTCCGCCGTCTGCGGGAGATCTGCGCGGCGCATATTTCGCCGCGAAACATTCGCAACTCGGTCTCCGCCATGCAGCGACTGGTGGGCATGCCGAACCCCCTGCGCGAGGCCAGCCCGGTTCCGCGGGGTTCGCGGCTTGTCTTCCGCCATAGCGGAGCTCTGGTGGACCCGCAGACGCACCAGTTGGTCTTCGACTTCGAGCTGGCGGGGAAGCTTCCTTCGCAGATGGTGGCGACCCGCAAACCGGATGCGGAGCAAGTCTCCCGCGTCGCACAACAGGCCCAGGAGCTCTTCCTGAAGGCCGTCCAGAAGGAAGAAGACCCCACGACCGTGGCGGAGGCTGCCGAGCTCTACCGCGAGGTTCTGCGGATTCAGCCGAAGCATGCGGCGTCATCGATCAACCTGGGAACGATTCTTTACAACCAGAGAGAGTTCGAGGAGGCGGAGCAAAGGTACCGCTACGCCACCGAGGTCGATCCGTTCTATGCCCTGGCCTTCTTCGACCTTGGGAACGTCCTGGACGAGCTCCAGCGGCTTCCAGAGGCCATTGTGGCTTACCAGCGGGCCATTGCGCTGGTTCCTGAGTACGCGGACGCCCATTACAACCTCGCATTGGCCTACGAGCGGCAGGGGCAGCGCCGGAAAGCCCTGAAATACTGGCAGGCGTATGTGCGGCTGGACCCGGTCGGCCCATGGGCGACGCACGCGCGGACGCAGGCGCGACGGATTCTGGCTACGGAAAAGTTGAGTATTGTCTGCCGACGGGGGCAGAAGGCGGGATAGCGCGGCTTGTTTCTTTTCCCAAGCCCTCTGTTTTGTCATCCCGCAGCGAAGCGGAGGGATCTGCTTTTCCGTTTGTGCCCAGGGCGTTCTTCGAGCGAACGATGCGTTTTTAGATAGAATCCGGCTTCGCTGCTGGAGGACAAACATGTAGGAATGACGAAAGGGCGTGCCTGAGGCACGCCCTTTCGTCTTAGTGCGGTGAAGCTTAGGACTGGGGAACGGTCTCTGCCACCGGTGTAGGTGCGGCTGCTTCGGGGGCTTTGGGAGCCGCTGAAGTTTCGACCTTCTTCGGTGGAGCCGGGGCTTCTGCCTTCTTGGTCGGGGCGATGATGGCGTGGAGCGTTGTGCCTTCCATGCGGGGCATGAACTCCACAATGCC
>JAHFTZ010000051.1 GCA_023265355.1 Terriglobus sp. | reverse complement strand
TGCCGGGCTGGATGTGGCGCGGCTGAACTTTTCGCACGGCAGCCATGAGCAGAAAGCTGAGCTGATTGCCATGGTGCGCAAGGTCTCGGCCAGCGAAGGCAAGGCGATCTGCATCCTCGCCGATCTGCAGGGACCGAAGATCCGCACGGGGAAGCTGGCAGATAACAAGGCCGTTCTGCTGCACGCGGGCGAGCTTCTGACCATCACACCGGAAGAGATCCAAGGCACAGCGCAGCGCGTCGGAACGACGTTCAAGACGCTGGCGGAGAACCTGGAGCCCGGATCTACGATCCTGCTCTCCGACGGCCTGATCGAGTTGAAGGTGGTTTCGATCCAGGGCGGAGACGTGACCTGCGAGATCATCAACGGCGGCATGCTGGGGGAAAACAAGGGCATTAACCTGCCCGGTATTCCGGTGAAGGTGCCCTCTCTTACCGAGAAGGACGAGGAAGACCTGGTCTTCTGCATCGGGCAGAAGGTCGATGCGGTTGCGGTGTCGTTCGTTCGTACGGCTGCGGACGTTCTCCACACCAAGCAGCGCGTTGCCGCGCTCGGTTCGACCGCATGGGTGGTCGCCAAGCTGGAAAAGCCGCAGGCCATTGAAAATCTGGAAGAGATCCTGGAAGCGACGGACGGCCTAATGGTCGCGCGTGGCGATCTTGGCGTGGAAGTTCCGCCCGAGAAGGTTCCGGCGATCCAGAAGCACATCATTCGTCGCGCTGCGATCTATCGCAAGCCTGTCATCACGGCGACGCAGATGCTCGAGAGCATGATCGAAAATCCGCGTCCGACTCGCGCCGAAGCAAGCGATGTGGCGAACGCCGTCTATGACGGTACGGACGCCGTCATGCTGAGCGCGGAGACCGCGGCAGGCAAGTATCCTGTGCAGTCCGTCGCCATGATGGCCAAGATCATCGTTGAGACCGAGATGCAGATTGCAATGGAGCCCATGGGCCATCGGCAAGGCCTGGGCCACGGCATCGGACACGCTGCGCGCGCGCGCCTGAGCGTTGCGGAGACGATCTGCGAGTGCATGGCGCATTCGGCGGACGATCTCGACCTGGGAGCGATTGCCATCTTTACGGAGAGTGGAGCGACGGCGCGTCTGCTTTCGAAGTACCGCCCGAATGCGCGTGTCTACGCCCTCTGCCCGGATGTGGAAATCATTGGACGCATGGTTCTGTTGTGGGGCGTGACACCGATTCTTTGCCGCCGCTACGATGAGACCGACAAACTGGTGAACATGGCCGAGGACATCCTGGAAGCAGCAGGGCATGTGAAGAAGGGCGAGATCCTGGGCATCGTGGCTGGAACGGCGACGCGCACAGGAGCAACCAACTTCATGCGTCTGCACAAGGTTGGAGACCGCTAGTTGTCTATTTTGCATCAGGAAGAAGAACGGCAGGCAGCAAGAGGGATAGAAGCGCGTTGGATGAAGACGCTTCTGCCTCTGCTGCTGTTCTCCCTGCTTTTGTTCAACGGATGTTCTCGCTTCAAAGCGGCGCTTCCCGGCAAGTACGTTTATGTGACGGCGAAGAGCGGGTTTCTGCGGGATCGGATCGCGGCGGTGTCGAACCGTACTGGCAATGTCACCAACGGCCAGCGACTGAAGGTGCTTGAGACCAACCGGCGCTTTTACAAGGTGCAGACGGACGCCAACGAAGTCGGCTGGATCGATGAACGCACAGTTGCGACGCAGCAGGTCGCGGACGAGTTCGAAGCTCTGAAGAAAGATCACGCTGCGGACGTTCCCGTCGCGACGGCGACCGTGCGCGACGATGTGTATCTGCACTCGGCTCCTGGGCGCGACACGGATCGCTTCTACCGCCTGGAAGAGGGCGAAAAGCTGAAGCTGCTGGCGCGTGCAAGCACCGTGAAGCCGTTGCCGCCCGGAGTCACGCCGCAGAAGGCCGCCGCCGATGCTGCGGCGAACGCAGCACCGAGGAAAAGAGGCATGCCCGCAGGTGCTCCCGTTGCGCCCGACGCGCCTTATGTTCCGCCGATGGAAGACTGGTGGCTGATCCGGGATTCCAAGGGCAACACGGGATGGATGCTCTCGCGCATGATGGACACGGAAGTACCGGACTCCGTATCGCGATACGCCGAAGGCCAGCGGATTGTGGCGGCGTATGTCCTGACCGTGATTCAGGATCCTGAGATAGAAGGTCCGGTGAAGGATGTTCCTATTTATGTGACCGCGATGAGCCCTTACAAGGCGGGTCTTCCGTACGACTTCGACCAGCTACGCGTCTTCACGTGGAACCTGAAAAAGCACCGCTACGAAACCGCCCAGCGCGACCGCAATCTCGCCGGTTATCTTCCGATTAAGTTGAAGACCGATCCCGGTGGGCTCAATGGACGTCAGGTCGTAGGACCAGCGCCTGCATTCACTTACACCGTGCTTGCAGCGGGTGCTTCTTTGCCGGTGGCGGACAAGGCTACGGGACTCTTCAAGCCTTCGCAGCTTGTTTCGAAGACTTACCGGCTTGAAGGAAACATCACGCGTCGCGTTCTTGCTCCAGGGACAACGGCACCTGCGGAGTATCGCCTGGTCGCGGAAGAGAAGAAAGAAAAGAAGGTCGCGAAGAAGAAGAGGCGCTAGTTCCTGATGGTCGCGCGGCTTCGGACGTTCCTTTGACGAGGTGACGTGGATCTTACGACATATCTTGTGGCGAACGCAGTGATCCTGCCGATGTCCGCATGGCTCTCCCGCGTCTTTGGACGGAAGAACTATTACATGGCGGTGTGCTGCAGGGTATTGGTAGCGGCGGCCTTGCTCCGGTAGAGCAGGCGATCTGGTGGACACCCGGCTTCCCGGCAGAGCGCGCAACGGCGCGGCATAGCAAAGGAAAGCTGAATATCGATGGAGTCTTCGCGTCTATAGCCAGATGGAGTTGCAGACGCGCTTCCTCGCGTTCATGGACTGCTTCCATGTGCTGGACATGCTGACGCTGTGCGTCGCGCCGCTGGTGTTGCTGACGAAGAACTTCAAGCTGGGTGGAAAGGCTCCGCCAGCGCACGGATCTTTAGTGCGAGAAGAGCCGAGCCAGAGCGAACGCTGCGCTGGCGGCTAGACCTCCGATGAGTGTGGTCTGCAAGGCGGCTTTGAAGCCGCTGACCCCCGTTGCCTTTCCTTTTGCAAAGCCGAAGATCGCGAGTGCGATGAGCGTGCAAAGGACAGAGAAGCTAAGGGCGCGCTGCATCGTGGAGGCGAGGAAGTAGGGCGCGAGCGGGATCAGGCCGCCCACAATGTAGGAGAGCGCGATGGTCAGCGCGCTCTTCCAGGCTCGCGATGGGTCGGGTTCTTCCAGCCCCAGTTCGAAGCGCATCATGAAGTCGACCCAGGCCTTCGGATTATGGCTGAGAGCTTCGACGATGGGAGCGCTCATCTCCGGGGATAGACCGTACTGCTGCAGGACCAGCGAGCACTCTTCTTTTTCGTCCTCGGGAATCTCTTCGATCTCGCGGTACTCGCGGCGCAGCTCGCTCGCGTAATGTTCGGCGTCGCCACGCGCAGCTAAGTAACCGCCGAGTCCCATCGCGATAGAGCCTGCAGCAATCTCCGCCAGACCTGCGGTGACGACGATGTGCACCGCGACGGTGGCTCCTGAGAGACCGGCGGCCAGGGCGAAGGGGACGGTGAGACCGTCGGACATGCCGATGACGACGTCGCGCACAAAGACGCCCGCAGTGAAGTGCGCCTCGTGGTGATCCTGGCTATGCTGCATGTCTGTTTATAGATGCTTTTGGCGTCAGGCGGGAAAGGCGGCGATGGCTTCCACGATGCGGTCCTGCTCGTCTTCTCGCAGCTCGGGGAAGATGGGAATCGCCAGGACTTCGCGCGCGGCGCGCTCGCTGTGGGGGAAATCACCCACGTTGTAGTCGAGGCTGGCGAGCGCCTGCTGCTGGTGCAGCGAGAGAGGATAGTAGATCTCGGTGCCGATTCCGCGCGCCGTGAGGTGAGCGCGGAGTTCGTCCCGCCGCGGCGAACGGATAACGTACTGATGCCAGACGTGGGTGGCTCGGGGGTCCGTCTGGGGCAGGACCAGATCGGCTGCGTCCGTCGAGGTGCCGAGAGTCAGGCCGGAGTCCGCGAAGAGACGGTGGTAACGCTCTGCGATGCGCGCGCGGTCCAGATTCCACTGCTCGATGTGGTGAAGTTTGATGAGGAGGACGGCAGCCTGAAGGGTATCCATGCGTGCGTTCCAGCCCACGATCTCGTGGAAGTAGCGCTGGCGCATGCCGTGGACGTGGAGGAGGTTGGCGCGGTCGGCGATGGTGTTGTTGCTCGTAGTGACCATGCCTGCGTCGCCCCAGGCCGAAAGATTTTTCGTCGGATAGAAGCTGAAGGCGGCGGAGTCTCCCAGCGCCCCTGCGGCAACGCCGTTCCACTTCGCTCCGAAAGCCTGCGCGGCATCTTCGATGAGCAGAAGATTGTGCTTTGTTTTCAGCTCATTGAGAGCGTCAAAGTCGGCGCATTGGCCGTAGAGATGGACCGGAAGGACAGCCTTAATCTCTGAGTAGCGTTCGAGAATCTCGGCGATGGCCAGCGGGGAGATGTTAAAGGTGACCGGATCGATATCGGCCATAACCGGCTGTGCGCCGCAGCGGACGATCGCGCTGGCAGTGGCGAAGAAGCTGAAGGGAGAGGTGATGACCTTATCACCGGGACGAATGCCCGCCGCGTCCAAAGCCAGCCAGAGGGCTTCGGTTCCGCTGTTGCAGCCGATCGCGTGTTTGGCGCCCAGCATGGCTGCGGCTGCGGCTTCGAATTCTCGGACCTCTTTTCCGAGAACGAAGCGTCCCGCACGGCAAATTTCGGCCATCGCGGTCTGGATCTCTTCCCCAACGGTGGCGTACTGCCGGCTGAGGTCGAGCATCGGGATAGGGGCCAGATTGATTTCAGACATCTCCGTATATTCTAAATCGACGACCCCCCGCTACCTTGGGGCACGATGGCGAGTCCAATGTGAAGACTGTTTCCGTTTCCGAGTTGTATTTCGCGCGGCAAGCTGTGTATTGTAACGCCTCAGGCCAAATGTGGTCCTGAAGCCCTGAATGGCATACCCCCGAATTTTGGGGAATGTACGACTTTTTTTAACGATGCGCGTAGCGCACTCGAACGTAGACACGAAGAAGAGGAGATCGGCAGTTATGGATTCCAAGCCGGCACAGAATATTCAGGACACTTTCTTGAACACCGTTCGCAAAGACAAGTCCCCCATCACGATCTACCTGGTGAGCGGTGTAAAGTTGACGGGCAAGATCCGTTCCTTCGATAAGTATTCCGTTCTCCTGGAAAACAACGCCCAGGAGCAGTTGATCTTCAAGCATGCGATTTCGACGGTAGTGAGCACACGCGGTGGAGCACATGTAGAACGGGCCCATGCTCCTGTTTCGTCCGCGGGTGTCTCCGGCGACGCGGGATCGCCGGCAGCTTAGCTTATAAGGCGTGGCAAAACCCACAAAATCCGCAGGAACTTCGCGATTGGAGCATGCGGCGTCAGAGCGGTCTGCTGCGGTGACAGCAGTTGCGGAAAAGGCCGTTCTGGTGGCCGTGGAGATCACGGGCGGCAAGCGATCGATTCCTGCTGCCGCTCTGATGGCGCGCTCCGCTGCGTCCATCGGAAGCTCCAATGATGACTCCATCCATGAGAATGACGAAGACTTCGCAGCCCCACAAGCCAAGGCAGTTGAGTCAGACGTGGACTTTGAGTCTTCCCTCGCGGAGTTCGAAGAGCTGGCCCGCTCTGCGGGAGCGACCATCGCCGCCACGCTGGTGCAACGCCGCGGTCGGCCCGATCCGGCTACGCTGATCGGCATCGGTAAGGTGGAAGAGCTTGCGGCCATGGCGGAGTCGACCGGGGCGGATGTCATCCTTTTCGATCATGATCTGACGCCGACACAGCTTCGCAATCTGGAAAAAGAGATGCCCTGTCGCGTCATCGACCGGACGCAGCTCATCCTGGATATCTTTGCGCGTCACGCGCGGACACGGGAAGGCCATCTGCAGGTCGAGCTGGCGCAACTCGAATATCAACTACCGCGCCTCGCAGGCAAGGGCAAGAGCATGTCGCAGCTGGGCGGCGGTATCGGCACGCGAGGCCCGGGCGAGACGCGCATCGAGACGGACCGCCGCATCATTCGCGGTCGGATCGACCACGTCAAAGCGCAGCTGGAGCAGGTACGCCGCATCCGGCGGCAGCAGCGGCAGAGGCGCGAGAGCGTTCCTGTACCCACGGTGGCGCTCGTGGGCTATACCAACGCAGGGAAGAGCACGTTGTTCAACGCGTTGACCGAGGCTGGTGTGCTGGCGAGTTCGCGTATGTTTGCCACGCTGGACCCCAAGCTTCGCCAGTTCGTTCTGCCCTCGCGCCGCAAGGTACTGCTGAGCGATACGGTGGGCTTCATCCGCAACCTTCCCCATGCGCTCGTGACGAGCTTTCGCGCCACGCTGGAAGAGGTCGAGCGTGCAGAGCTTCTTCTGCACGTGCGGGATGCGTCTTCTGCTCTTCTGGAAGAGCAGAAGATGCAGGTCGAATCCGTACTCGCGGAGCTTGAGGTGGCACGGACGCCGCGAATCGAAGTTCTGAACAAGATCGACCTCCTAAGCGAGCCGGAACAGCATGCGCTTCTGGGTAGAAAAGACGTCATTGCGATCTCGGCTGCAAATGGCGTCGGTCTCGATGCTCTCATCGCAGCGATCGAAGACCGCATCGGTGGCGAAAAAGCACCTGATCCCACGGCTGAAGCGGAGTTTCGCATTCCCCAGCGCGAAGGCCGGACGATCGCCGCGCTGGAGGCCGGATGTTCGGTTGAATCAAAACGTTTCGACGGAAGTTTTGTGGTGATGGTGGCGCGTGGGCCAGCTTCTTTGCTCAACCGCTACCGGCGCTTCCAGGAGGCGGATGTCGCCAAGCCGGACACGGGACCGGTGGCGCGGCCCAAGCGGCGCGTCCGCAGGATCGAAACTTCTTTGAAGCCGCAGTAAATGGGGAGAAAAATCACTTGGACATAGTTCAGGCCGCGCAGGGGGAGTGGAGGTGGGTCCCAGAGTCGCGGCCTGATCGGACCCGAACGGGTCTAGGCGTGGATATAGTCTACGCCCGTGGGCAGGCATAATTGCGAGAGATTTTAGAAATATTCCTCAACCGAATACCGGACCGATCCTGTGATTTCGGCCTTCGCGTGAGGGGCGAAACATTGACTCACCCGGAGCCCCTCTGCTAAAAATAAAGGGTTGCACCGTCCTGAAAAAGCCCTCGGAACCTTTCTTTCCTGCCTATAAGGGCTTGAATACGCGGGACTTTCACTCGGAGCTCCCACGGAAAATATGCAAGATATTTTGAACCAACTTGGCGAACTTGTGCTCGGCTCTGTGCCGACGATGATTTTCTTCATCGTTCTGGTGGTCGCTTATGCCGCGCTCGTACGTAAGCCTCTTGAGACCATGCTGGCGGAGCGCCATGCCCGGACCTCCGGAGCAATGGATCAGGCACGTTCGGCGATCTCTGCGTCCGAGGCGAAGGCTGCGGAGTACGAAGCGAAGCTGCGCGACGCGCGGACCAAGATCTTTGAAAACCGTCAGGCGATGCTGAAGCAGTGGAACGCGGAGCGCGAGAAGTCTCTCGAAGCGGCCCGCCAGGATGCACAGAGGCGTATCGGTGTGGCGCGCGAAGCGGTGCAGCGCGCGGGCGACGAAGCAAGGCAGCAACTGCAGGCCTCTGCAGCGCAGCTCTCCGATCAGATTTTGAAGGCGATTTTGCCTAAGCACCGGGGCGGCGCGGCGGTGCAGGGATGACGATGCGAGCACGCGTGCTGTTGGCTTTGGTTTTGATGTTGGGCGTGGCCCCTGTTGTTCCCATGCGGGCGCAGGCTGTCGCGGCTTCGCCGTCAGCGGCGTCCGGTCAGCAGACGGAGCCCCAGGCGAACTCCGCAGGAAAAAAGAAGGAAGCCGAAGAGGGAACCGAAGCCTTCAAGAAGTCGCCGATGGTGATTTCGATGGGGCGCATGATGGGCATGAGCCCGGAGACGGCCTCGACGGTCTTCACGTGGTTCAACTTTGCCGTTCTTGCTCTCGCGGTTCTTTACGCTCTCGCCAAGGCGCTGCCCAAGACCTTTCGCGGACGTACGCAGGGAATCCAGAAGAACCTGGTCGAGGCGCGCTCTGCAACGGAAGAGGCAAATGCCCGCCTCTCTGGTGTGGAAGCTCGACTCGCAAAGCTGGATGCCGAGATTGCTGCTCTGAAGTCTGAGGCGGAGAAGGATGCTGCAGCGGACGAAGCGCGCATCAAGGCTTCCGTGGCTGACGAGCGGGAGCGCATTGCGCACGCGGCGGAGCAGGAGATTGCGGCTGCCGAAGCGCACGCGCAGCGGAACCTGCGAGAGTTTGCCGCGAAGCTGGCCGTCGAGCAGGCTGCGTCCAGGCTTAGTATCTCGGAGGACGACGACAGTGAGCTGGTGCGTGGATTCGCCGCACGTCTGGCTGCGTCGGGCAAGGGAGGCAGTAACTAATGGCGGCCTTTGCACTGCGCTACGCGCGCGCTCTGGATGAGATTGTGGTCGCTCATAAGCTGGATCGCAATGCGGTCAGCTCTCAGTTGAGTGATTTTGCGGGAACGCTGGCCACGAGCCACGATCTGCATGAGTTTTTGATGAACCCTTCGATCGAGCACGAGAAGAAGATCAAGGTGCTCGACGCCATCGCCGGACGTCTTGGGATGGATAAGGTTGTTCGGAATTTTGTTGCGGTCCTGATGGATCACCAGCGTCTTCTGGAGATCGAGGCAGTGATTGCTGAGTATGTTGCCGTGGCCGATGAGAGTGCGGGAACGAGTGAAGCAGAGATTACTTCGGCGCGCGGTCTGCGCGAAGAAGACAAGCGCGCGCTGACCTCCGAGGCGGCCAGGCTTGCGGGTGGGAATGTCCGTGTGCTCTGGAAGGAAGATGCCTCGCTCCTCGGCGGAGCGGTCATCCGCATCGGATCAACGATCTATGACGGGTCTGTGCGTGCACAGCTCGGCCAACTGGAACGGCACCTGGCAGGCACAGGCGCTTAGGTTCAGGCTTTCAGATTTATAAAAGTACGTATAAGGGATACAAATGGCACAGCTCAAGGCAGACGAGATTACAGAACTCCTGCGGCAGCAGATTGAAAACTACGAGCAGCGCGTCCAGGTGGACGAGGTCGGCACCGTGATCTCGCTCGGCGACGGTATTGCACGCATTCATGGGCTCGACAAGGTCATGGCTGGCGAACTGATCGAATTTCCTCATGGCGTCGCGGGTCTCGCAATGAACCTGGATGAAGACCAGGTCGGCGCTGTGCTGCTGGGCGATTACACGCTCGTCAGCGAAGGCGACCAGGTCAAGCGTACTGGAAGGATCATGTCCGTTCCCGTAGGCGATGCGATGATTGGCCGCGTTGTGAACGCGCTGGGCCAGCCCATCGACGACAAGGGGCCCATTGACACGCCGCACTCGCTGCCCATCGAGCGTCTCGCGCCGGGCGTCATCGCGCGTAAGTCGGTTACCGAGCCGATGGCTACCGGTATCAAGGCCATCGATACGATGATTCCGATTGGCCGTGGCCAGCGCGAACTGATCATCGGCGATCGCCAGACGGGTAAGACAGCCATCGCGCTCGACACGATCATCAACTCCGCGAAGAACGACCTGATCTGCATCTACTGCGCCATCGGTCAGAAGCGTTCGTCGGTAGCGCA
>JAHFTZ010000463.1 GCA_023265355.1 Terriglobus sp. | reverse complement strand
CGGCCCGCGGCGTTGAAGACCCACTTGCCCACGGAGAGGGTGTCGCTCAGAAAGAAGCTGGGCGTGTTCGTGCTTCCGTGCAGGTTCACGCGATTATCTTGAGGTACGTCGTCCGCGCTGGTTGATCCGTCGAGAAATACGGGAATGCGCGTGACGGTGATGCCGTCCGGATTCAGGTAGCCGTACTGCCCACTCTGCTGGAAGGTGAGCGAACCGTGGTCCCATGCGGAGCCGATGGCGAATTGATTGTGGCTGGTGCGCCACGAGAGCACGCCCGAGAGGCCGTAGGCGTGCTGCCGGTCTACGGTGTCTGTGTTTACGCCGGTACACTTCTCGCCGGGCTCATCCAGTTCCAGACCTTGCGCGATGCAGCGCAGGTAGGGGAAGGGAGTGTTCTGCGGTGTGATGGTTGCGGGGAAGGCGATGCCTGCGGCGATCAGTGCAGCTTTGTCCGCGTTGCTCAACGTATAGAGCGACTGATCGAAGGAGTCGTCGTTGATGTCGCCGTTGGTCGTATTGGTGCGCACATAGCGCAAGTAGGCGTTGCCGTTGAAGGTGACGTTCTTGCTCAGCGCCTGGGTGGCGTTGAAAGTGAGAGAAGGCGAGTGCTGGAATGTGCTGTCTGGAATGCTGAACACGCTGTTATAGCCATGGTTCAGACCGGTGGTGCGGGCAATGGCGCGGAAGTCCTGCGTCCCGTTGCCGGTGAGTTCGTTGATCGCGTAGCTTCCAGCGAGCGAGAGAACCGTTCCACCGTGGTTGTAACCGAGTTTGGCAAAGGACTGTCGCACGTTCGAAGGCGATTGCACGCGCCAGCCATCTTCGTGGAAGAGCGTCCCTGCGGCGTACCAGTTCAGACCGGCGCTATTGCTGCCGCCGTATTCTGCGTCCACTGCACGACGGCCAAAGCTGCCACCGTATCCGGTCACAGAAAATCCGCGATTTGATACTCCGCTCTTTGTCTGCACGGCGATCGCGCCGCCAAGTGTGTTGAGACCATAGACGGGGTTCGATCCGGGAATCAGCTCGACGGTGCTGATGGCGACCTTCGGAATCAGGTCCCAAGCGACCACATCGCCGAAGGGCTGGTTCTGGCGAACGCCATCGAGATAGACGGAGAGACCTGCGGGCGAACCAACGAGCGGCGAGGCCGTGTAGCCGCGATAGTTCACATCCGGCTGGAAGGGATTGTTCTGGTTTTCGTTGACGTAGACGCCGTTCAGACGTCGCTTCATCACGTCTGTTAGGTCGATGGCGTTTGTGTCCTCCACCGTCTGCGCGGTCAATGTCTGCACGGGCACGGGCACATCGGAGACGGCAACATCGAGTGTGCCGATCGGAGTCGACGCGATGACATTCACGGTCGTCGACAAGCTGCTGAGAGCGAGAGTTACTTCGCGGCGGAGGGGCGTCGCCGACTGTACCTGGAAGACGATGGTCTGCGTGTCGAAGCCAGCCTGCGTGAGGAGTAACTGGTAGCGGCCAAAGGCCAGATCCCTTAGGTTGAGTGAGCCGTCCGGAGCAATCTCAACATTGCGACCAGAGACCATCGCCGGCCCGAAGAGCTTGCCCTGCGCCTGCAGCGGGCGTCCGTCCGGATCTTTGACGCGGATGCGAATCTCGCCCGTGCGCGCTATGGCAGAAGCCGCCACATTTTGTGCCCCGGCGGTGTACTGCGCTGGAAGTGTGAAGAGGAAAGACAGCAAGGCAAGACGAAGATTCAGGTGCATTTGGTGTGGTCCTTTGTACGATGTCGCGCAGACGGATTATGCGGATTCCAATGAAGTAGGGTGTCTGGAGATATATTCCGCACGTCAGCGGTTTGTTCAGCCTTTTTTGAATAAATCGTGAAAGTATCTCGCTACGCGTTTATTGCATACTGATTTCAGGCCTCATGTCTTCGTCCCCGGCAAATACGGCGGTTCGCTTACTCCTCCACTCTTCGGCGGAGGAAAAGACGAGCCGGAACGCTTTGCTCGAAGACGAGGTGCTCGACCTCTTCGATCTCATGCGGCCACGGCTGCTCGGCTACGCTTTGAGTTTCGGTATCTCGCTGCAGGATGGCGAGGACATCGTCCAGGAGACGTTTCTTGCGCTCTTCCGGCATCTCCTGCAGGATCGCCCGCGCCACAATCTGCAAGGTTGGCTCTTCAGAGTCATTCACAATCTGGCTCTAAAGCGTCGGCAGAAAAATAGCGCCAACGCTTTTCCTCTCGACTTCGCGGAAACAGAGAGCAGCGATTTTGACCTCAATCCGGAAGAGGCGGTTCTCTTCAACGAACGGCATCGAAGGCTGCAATCGGCGCTCGATGCTCTGCCCCAGGTCGACCAGTCGTGTCTGCGTCTGCGGGCGGAGGGTTTGCGGTACCGTGAGATTTCGAAGATACTTGGCATCTCTCTCGGATCCGTCTCGGCATCTCTTTCACGCTCCCTGGCGCGATTGGAAAGAGTGGAGAGGAGGTAAGCCATGTCCGGCCAATCGAAGCATCTCTCTGACGCGGATCTTCTTCGGTTGCTTGACCGCGAACTCTCCCCTACGCAGACTGAGTCGGTGCTTCAGCATCTGTCGCTTTGCTCGCAGTGCCGTGATCGCCAGGAAAAACTGCAGAGCACGCTCAGT
>JAHFTZ010000050.1 GCA_023265355.1 Terriglobus sp. | reverse complement strand
TCCAATCCCTGGGCAACGTTTACGCCAACAGGCGGTGTGAGCCCCTTTCCTCCGTTCGCCTACAGCCTGACTCCGCCGCCATCTAACTTTAACTTTGGCAGCCAGACGACGATTCCCGCGACCTTCCTGCCAAACTTCAAACTTGGCATGACGCAAAGCTGGAACCTATCCGTTGAGCAGCAGTTTACAAACTCTCTCGTGGCACATATGGCCTATGTTGGAAGTCAGTCGTACCACCAGACCACGGCCATCGACAGCAATCCCGGCCAGATTCAGGCCAATGTCCGCGGTGTCCGTCCCAATGCCCAGTTCGGTCAGGTGCTGACGACGACCAGCCTCGGAACAAGTAACTACCATTCGCTTCAGTTACAGATGGAAAAGCGCATGTCTCACGGCTTCCAGATCCAGTCCAGTTTCACATGGTCCAAGACGATCGACCTTGGCTCCTCGGGAAATGTGACCTTCGGAAATCCAGCGCTCGGCAACCCCTACGATATCCGCTACAACCGCGGTGTATCCGATCTCAGCTTCCCCTTCGTCTCCGTGACAAACGGTGTTTACACCACGCCCGCTCTGCGGGGCCGGAACTCAGTAGTGCGCGGTGCCCTTGGCGAGTGGGAGATCTCGGCGATCTATACGCTGCAGTCGGGACGCCCCTTCGGCATCCCGGGAGGTGTTGGCAGTTCGAACAACTCTGGGGCTCTGCAGTATCAGGATCGCGCAGACATCACACCTGGAGTTCCAGTACAGACGCATCAGGGCGGCAAGGAGCAGTGGTTGAATCAGTACTTCACCACCTCGGCCTTCCAACCGAATGCACCCGGCACCTTTGGCAACAGTGGTCGCAATATCCTTCGTGGCCCTGGTATTAACTACAGCGACGCCGCCCTCATCAAGAACTGGAGCGCGCATGAGCGCTATCGCCTGCAGTTCCGGTGGGAGCTCTTCAACGCCTTCAACCACACCAGCTTTGGCCAGCCGGATACGAACTCGACCAGTGGGACCTATGGCCGGATTACCTCCGTTGGCAGCGTGGCTCCGCGCGTCATGCAGGCTGGCATCAAGCTCACCTTCTAACAATCACTCCTCAACTAAAAAGGCGCCGCTCATCCTCAAGATGAGCGGCGCTTCTCCTTGTAACTTGCACTGTGAGTGCTGTACTAAGCGGTATATTGCTCGTCTGTCAAGTGTTCCATCCAATCTACGGATCTCCCATCCAACTTCTCCGCAATCGCAAGATGCGTGAGCGCAGTGGTTGGCGTTGCTCCGTGCCAGTGCTTCTCGCCGGGTGAGAACCACACAACATCCCCGGGTCTGATCTCTTCAACAGGGCCGCCTTCGCGCTGAGCCCAGCCACAACCCGCGGTGATGATGAGCGTCTGACCGAGCGGATGCGTGTGCCACGCCGTGCGCGCACCGGGCTCAAAGGTGACCATGGCTCCGCTAATGCGCGCTGGCTCGGCTGCCTGAAACGGCTGATCCATTCGTACTGTTCCTGTAAACCACTCCGCAGGCCCTTTGGCCGAGGGCTGCGAGCCGATACGTTTGATTTCCATGGTGACCTCTCCCTTAGTAGTGAAGCATGAATGCGTGCGTGGAGAGTCTTCGTCGTGATCGTCTATTGAATCTCGAACTGAGGAAGCGCAGACCCTGCGAAACTGCACCTCTGGCGAGCACTGCTATCCATTCGTCCACGAACCTGCTGGACACCTTCGGTCCCTGCGAAGCTGTTCTGATCCAGCGAGGAGACGGAATATGCGGTCATAATAAGGGCAAGCCACATTCCCAGCCTGACTTTGAAAAGAGATCGACTTGAATCGACGTGACTTTATAGGACTCTCTTCTTCGGCTGCTGCGCTCGCGGCAACCAGGACGCTTCCGGCCACCGCCTTGAAAAAGGGCCAGAGGCAGCCAAACTTCCTCTTCATGATTGCAGATGACCTGATGTTCCGGACGATCGGGGCCATCAATAATCCAGAGGTGCATACCCCCAACCTCGACAAGCTCGTGCAGTCGGGAACGCACTTTACGCACTGCTTCCACCAGGGATCATGGACGGGTGCTGTCTGCATCGCCAGCCGGACGATGCTCAACACCGGCCTGACCTGCTTCGAGGCAAGCAAGGTAGACATACCCAATCAGGCAAACAGCGTCCCATCCTGGGGACAGACCCTTCGCGAGGCAGGCTACGACACCTTCATTACGGGCAAGTGGCATCTGGACGCCGTGACTCTGTCGCGGGCGTTCTCTGAACAATCCGCCGTAGGTCCGGGCTACCTGGCCTCCACGTCCAACATGTACGACCGGCCCGCACCGGGAAACACATGGAATCCGGCAGACAAATCCCTCCTTGGCCACTGGCAGAAGCGAGGCATCTGGAAGAACAAGCGCGGCGACAACGAGATCGAGCACTCCAGCGAAATCTATGCCGATGCCGCGATCGAGCATCTTGGCGAGGTCGCCCAACGGGATGCGCCCTTCTTTATGTATGTCGGCTTCAATGCACCGCACGACCCGCGTCAGGCGCCACAGGAATATTTGGATCTGTATCCAGCGGACAAGATCGCTATTCCTCCGAACTACCTGCCGGAGCACCCGTTCGACCAGGGCGAACACAAGACACGAGATGAGCTCCTTGCCCCCTTTCCACGCACGAAGCATGATGTGCAGGTCCACCGCCGCGAGTATTACGCGATCATCTCGCACATGGACGCGCAGATTGGCCGCATCCTCGACGCGCTAAAGAGGTCAGGCAAAGCGGAGAACACATACATCATCCTGACCGCCGACCATGGCCTCTCCGTAGGAGAGCACGGCCTGATGGGGAAGCAGAACCAGTACGAATGCTCCATGCGCATACCGCTTATTCTCTCGGGCCCCGGCATCAAGGCATGGAAGCGGATCGACGAGATGGTTTACCAGCACTCCATGTATGCGACGACCTGCGATCTCGCCAGTGTGCCGATCCCGGAGCACGTCGGTTTCCCCTCTCTTGTTCCCATGCTGCGCGCGGATAATCCGCAGCCGGTGAATGACGCGATGTTCGGCTGGCTCAATATCCTGCAGCGTTCGATCCGGACAAAGCAGCACAAGCTGATCTTTTACGCGCCCATCAAACGCTACCAGGTCTTCGATCTGGAGAAGGATCCCTGGGAGATGCATGACCTGGTCGACGATCCGGCCTACGCGCAGATCAAAGCCGCGCTAATCGCCAAACTCAAGGCAAAACAGAAGGAACTCGGTGACTTCATGGACGTTGAAAACACGCAGAAGGTACCGGAAAAGTTCGACGGTTGAACTCGGAACTTTTATCTAAAACTCATTGCTCCCAAAGTGTGGAGACCTCTGCTTTGCCGGCGGTCTCTGCTCTTTGAAAGAGCAGACAAGACATGAAACAGTAAAGACATGGCGTATCTGGTGAATGGCGAGTTGGTGAGCGACGAGCTTCTCTTCGGAGAGTTCCATCATCTTGGCGGCTCGTCGATCAATCCATTGCAACCCGGCGCGGACCACGAGGCCCGCCTGCTGCGGCAGATGGCGGAGCAGCGTATCCTCAGCGCAGTATTGTTGCGGCAACTCGCCGTGGAAGCAGGCATCACCGCGTCCGATGAAGAGGTGGAGATACGCCGCCGAGCCCAGTGGGGAACCTCCAGCGCTTCGGTGTGTGGACCAGGCGTCTATCGTGCCATGCACGATAACCTTTTGATCGAAAAGTATTCGCAATGGCTCACGCGTCACGAGATGCGGCCTTCACGCGAAGAAGTCGAGCGTTACTACCAACAGCATCGGCAAGAGTTTCACCAATCGGAACGGATCGAGGTTGCGCATATCATTTGCAATATCGACCGCCCACAAGATCAGGCAGAAGCTCAGGTAAAAATAGAACAGGCCGAGGTGGAGTTGAACGCAGGAAAGCCGTTTCAAAAGGTAGCTGAAAAATACTCCGACTGCGGTGGTAGGATTCCGCTGGGTTGGATTACGCGCGGCACCATGGTCGATGAGTTTGATGAAGTCGTCTTTGCGTTGAAGCGTAACGAGCGTTCGGGGATATTTCGCACGCGCTTTGGTCTGCACATCGCCACCGTACTAAATATCAAACCGGCTGGCTACGAGCCGCTGCAGGATGTGAAGCTCTCCATCGCAAAACGCATGCTGGAAGAGCGGCGACAGAGGACTGTGCGCCTTGCAGTGGATGAAGCCATGCGACGTGCCGAGATCAAGGTGATTGCATGAATAAGGCTCCTTCTCCATGCTGCGTTCCAAGTAAAGCACGCGCCGAACGTCTTGAAGCCTCCGAGGTGTACTCTCAGCAGCGAAGGCGCGTGGCGACCGGTTCAACAGACGAGATGGTTCTGCTCAAAGGTGGCGACTTCCTAATGGGTACCGACTATACCGAGGGCTTTCCCGCGGATGGCGAAGGTCCCGTGCGCCGCGTCACCGTGTCGCCTTTCTGGATCGATCAGTACACCGTGCGCAATCGCGACTTTGCGAAGTTCGTCGAAGCGACCAACTACCAGACTGAATCGGAGCGCTTCGGGTGGTCGTTTGTCTTCGAGGGTGATCTACCCGACGAGCTAAAAGTAGCGCAACAGGTCATCGGCGCTGAATGGTGGAGGCGTATCGAGGGTGCGAACTGGCGGCATCCCGAAGGGCCAAAGAGCCACATTGAGAACCGCATGGAGTATCCCGCGGTGCATGTCTCGTGGAACGATGCTTCGGCATACGCCGCGTGGGTGGGCAAGCGCCTGCCGACAGAGGCCGAGTGGGAGTTCGCTGCGCGGGGTGGCCTTGAGCAGGCTCTCTATCCCTGGGGCAACGACCTGGCTCCAAACGGTGAACACCGCTGCAACACATGGCAGGGAGTTTTCCCGTCGCACAACTCCGCAGACGATGGCTTTGTGAGCACGTGCCCCTCTGGCTCCTATCAGCCGAATGGCTACGGTCTCTATTGCATGACGGGAAATGTGTGGGAGTGGTGTGCGGACTGGTTCGATGCCGAATATCACGTACAGGCCACGCGCATCGATCCTGTGGGACCTCCCCTTGGTTCTGCACGCGTACTCAAAGGTGGTTCTTACTTATGCCACAAATCCTACTGCAATCGCTACCGTGTTGCTGCGCGCTCTTCGAATACGCCAGATAGCGCAACCACAAATATGGGCTTCCGTTGCGTCCGGGATGTATGAGAAGCCCCATACTGCTCCAGCAATCAGCCGGATAAATGACAGTAGGTCAAATCTTGTTTTACTTATAAATGAATTTCATTCAACGAATGACTTTATCGACAAGATATTCCCCTTCGAATAGCAGATGATCAGGTTGGGCGGCTATCGACCACAGCGCCGTCGGCCTCGCGGGTATCGCCGCGGCCATCACTAACGCAGTCCATCACGCTACAAGTATTTGCGTATGAAACCTGCCCGTCCGTGTCGAAGACTTGCTTACTCCAACCACCAGCAAGTTAGCCAGTGCATAGTTCTTGTGAAAGCCTTGTTGATCCGTTGGATGTGATCCTGTGCCTTCCGCAACATAGTGCGAAAATGGGGAATGAGCGATGCTGAGCGGATTGAAGAAATAAAGGACGTTGCACGTACGAAGAGCCCACTGTTGGGGCGTTGGGCTGCGGGATCTCTGCTCGTGCTGGCCACGTTGCTGGTCGCCGGAATCGTATACGCATGGCGCACAAATGATGTGATGTCGAATCTTCCATTCCTGCAAAAGGGAGGGAAGACAGGTGCCCTGATCGCCAAGCAGAAGACGCTCGTGGATGTAACTCCATGGTCCACAGCACAGACCATCGCCGCACAGGCTGTCACCCAGGAAGAACTCTCGTACGCGCATGAAGCAGAACGATTGGCCGACCATGATGTGGACCAGGCCTTCGCCGCAGCTCTGCGGACGGCAACGCTTCGGCAAAAGACACTGACGGGCGCGGCTCTCGAGACGCAGCAGCGGGTAGCCGAACTGGAAGCCACCGTTGCTTCGGACCAGACGCTGGTCAAGGATCTGACTGCCAAGGGTGGAGACGATCTGGAGATCGCTCAGGCCCAGCTTGGCCTCGATCAGGATGAACTCATCGATGCGCGGGAAGACCTCGCCCGTGCCTCCGGCGATCGACGCAACGAGATACAGCAGGAGCTTACGGCACGGCAAGCGGAGATGAAGAAGTTCGACGCCTCGCAGGGAACAGGCGAGATGGCTGTGGTTTCCCTCAAGCGCTATCGCACGCTGGCTGGACTGATCTCTGGATGGCTTCGACAGAATCAGCGCATCTCTTTGCTGAACAGCGCAGAAGCTGCTTCAAACCAGGCAGCTCTGAAGTTTGGCGCGGAACACGACAGGCTGCAGGCGTTGGTCAAGCAGCAGAGCGGCGGTGCTACAGACGTTGCTGCAAAGCGGGTCGCCGGTCTCAAGCGCCTCAGCCTGGAGCGCCAACTGATGGGCATCTATAACGATCGCGTGGAGACCGAACAGAGGCTTGCGGCTGTGTACGACAAATGGGCCGCGCAGGTCGCGCTGCAGCACAGGCTCGTAGAGCGCCTGATCGTCGTGCAGGCGACCTGGATCGCAGTCATCCTCATCGTCGCGATCCTGATTTATGCCGTCGCACGTCGATTTACAGAACACGAATCGCTCGACCGCCGCAGGATGCGAACGCTCAGCAGAATCTCTCGCCTGGTCATTCAGGTGCTCGCGCTCCTCTGTGTTCTGCTGGTGATCTTCGGTCCACCGAATCAGGTGTCAACGGTGATTGGTTTGGCGACGGCTGGATTGACAGTCGCGTTGCAGGACTTCATCCTTGCCTTTGTCGGCTGGTTCATCCTCATGGGACGCAACGGTATCGACGTGGGAGACGTCGTCGAGATCGACGGCGTAGCGGGCGAGGTCGTGGAGATCGGTCTCTTTCGCACTACGTTGCTGGAGACGGGAAACTGGACAGCCAAGGGACACCCAACAGGACGACGCGTCGCCTTCAGCAATAAGTACGCAATCAGCGGCAAGTTCTTCAACTTCTCAACGACGGGGCAGTGGATGTGGGACGAACTCACCGTCACCGTGCCGGAGGATGAAGATACGTACGCCACCATCGAGCGCGTGCATAAAACCGTCGCGGCTACCACTGCGGAAGACGCACGGCAGGCGGAGAGAGAGTGGAAGAACGCATCCAGTCTTCACGGCCTGGGAAGCTTTACCGCCGAACCCGCGGTGAATCTACGTCCCTCTGGAAAGGGCGTTGACCTGGTCGTACGTTATGTCACGCGGGCCAGCCAACGATTCGAACAGAGAAACAAGCTCTATCAATGCGTCCTGGAGACCATGCATGCCCCGAAGGATGCGGCCGTCGCGCAGTAGGCGACAGGATCCAATGCCAAAAGCGCATCACGGGTAAAATAAGAAGTCATGGTATTCGTTCTCGACAACTACGACTCCTTCACCTACAACCTTGTCCAGTACATAGGCGAACACGGTGTGGATATGGTCATTCGCCGGAACGATGAGGTTACCCCTGAAGAGGTTGCGGCCATGAAGCCCGATCGCATCCTCATCTCACCCGGCCCCTGCACCCCACAGGAAGCGGGAGCCTCCATCGGGATCATTCAGCACTATGCGAAGAACAACATCCGCATCCCCATCCTCGGCGTCTGCCTGGGCCATCAGTCCATCGGCGCAGCCTTCGGTGGCAAAGTCATCCGCGCGCCAAAACTAATGCACGGGAAGACCAGCCGCGTCGAAAACGACGGCAAGACGATCTTCAAGGGCATCCCGCACGAGATCACCTGTACACGCTACCACTCCCTCATCGTCAGTGAAGAGGGTCTGCCCGACGAGCTTGAAATCTCCGCCCGCACCCACGACGAGGCAGGGGAGATCATCATGGGCCTCCGCCACCGCACGCTTCCCATCGAAGGTGTCCAGTTCCATCCCGAAAGCGTCCTTACGGAACATGGCCGTGAGATGATCGCGAACTTTCTAGGCCTGTGATCCTTCCACCGCATCTCCGCCGCGCGCTGCCATCTCTCTTAGCAATGCTCTTCTGCGTGGCTTTCTGTGAAAACGCCCATGGACAAAGGCCGATCGGCACGCTCTCCACGAGTGACGCGCAGATCTCCGGCACCGTCAACGTCCAGCACAACATCGCCGAAATCCAGAGCAGCGGAACGGTGACCGCAGGCGACCGAACCGCCGAAATCTCTCTCACGCGCGGTGGCAAAGTGCTCATCTGCACTACCAGCACAGTGCATCTCACGCAGAGCAACAACGAAAACGCTCCTCTCCTGCTGTCGCTCAATCGTGGAGCCTTTGAGATTCACATGAGCGCCAACGCGCAGGATGCGATTATTACGCCGGATCTCCGCTTCGATCTCTCGGAAGCCGCACCGCTCGATCTCCGCATGCGCGTGACGCCCAACGGTGACACCTGCGTGGAGAATCGCGGAAAATCCGCACCGGTCCTGCACGTTACCGAACAGTTCGGTGTCGGCGGATACTTCGTCAAACCCGGCCAGCGTGTCCTCTTCGAGCACGGAAGCGTCCGTGAAGTCGTGGATCGCGAAAGCTCCAACTGCGGCTGCCCGACGGGCCTCGTCGCCTCCAGCAACGATCCTAAGGCCTTCCCGGAGGCCGTCAGCCAGGGCCTTACGCCTCCGCAGGTACCGCAGGCTCCCCCAGGAGAGGTGCACGCGCAGGTCTCCGCCACCATCGCCTACAACGGCAACGAACCGATCCCGCCTGCGTCAGCCACGGCACCAGCTCCGTCTTCTACCTCTACAACAAATACCCCGGCCAATGCCCAAGCTCCGCAACAAACCACTCTCCAGCCAGCAGAGCGTCCCAAAGCTCCAAATCCCTTCCGCGCCATCGGCCACTTCTTCCGACGGATCTTCGGCGGCGGTGGGAGTTAAGCCCCGTAGGCTACAATCGGAGTGTTAAAGGCGTGCGTTTACCCCGTCTTTCAACGTCTCTTTAGAACGGAATCAGGAGTTTTCTTATGAGTATCCCCGCTACCCAGATGCGTCCGGGCATGATCATCAAGCACAACAACGTGCTGCACTCTGTCTTTGCAGTCGAGCACCGCACCCCCGGCAATCTGCGCGCGTTCATCCAGGCTAAGCTCCGCAACCTGACGTCCAACGCCATGTTCGAGCACCGCTTCCGCTCCGGCGACGCCATCGATCGCGTCATCGTTGACGAAATCGCCATGGAGTACCTCTACAACGACGGCGACGACTACTACTTCATGGACACGCAGAACTACGAGCAGACCAACCTGAAGCGGGACACCCTCGGCGACGCCGTCGAGTTCCTGATCCCGAACCTCAACATCAGCGTCAGCTTCTATGATGGTAAAGCCGTCGGCATCGAGCTACCTGGTGTTGTGGAGATGACCGTCGTCGAAACCGAGCCCGGCATCAAGTCCGCAACGGCCTCCTCGGTCAGCAAGCCCGCCAAGACAGAGACCGGTCTAGTCGTTCAGGTTCCTGCCTTCATCAACGAAGGCGAAAAGATCCGCGTCGACACCGCCGAAGGCGCTTACATGAGCCGCGCATAACTCTCGCAATTTCCAGGGGCGCGAGGCTTAGGCTTCGCGCTTTTGCTTGCGACACGGATCGTGACGGGTGCATCCTAGAGGGCATGGCTATCGAACGCGTCAAAACGGAGATGTTGCATCTGGCCTATGAAGACAGCGGCCCTAAAAAAGGCGAGCCTGTCCTCCTCGTACACGGCTGGCCGGAGTCGCCACGCTGCTGGGACGGTGTTCTCCCGCACCT
>JAHFTZ010000462.1 GCA_023265355.1 Terriglobus sp. | reverse complement strand
CAGATGGATATACATCACAAACTTGCGCGGACCCACTTTGAAGACCTTGGGACGTTAGGCCTGCCAGTTCTCTCCGAACTGCTTGCGATACTCCTCTGGCTCGGATAACTCCAGGGGACGGTTCTTTACCTCCCAATGCGTCAGGTCCTTGGATCGATAGCAACTGATATAGCGCTTGCTCTTGTCCAGCCCCTGCGTGCGATCTTCTCCAAACCAATACCAGTACGCACCCTGCTTCAGAATCCCGCCGCCATGTGCCTGGATCGGCCTGCCGTTCTCATCGTTCCAAACGGTGCCGGGCTCGATCTTCTTGAGAACTGCCTCGGCGAGCTTTCGCGCCTCGGGGGTATCCAACGGATTTTTGGAGGGGTTAGCCTGCCCCGATCCCTCCGCAGGCGCTTTGGAATTCAAACGAACCGTCTCCGCGCCGCCCTTACTCCCGGCAGGAGCGTTTCCAGACTGCGCGTGTACCACCCCGGCGACCAGCAAAACAGAAAAGAACAGACCCTTCATTCAACCCTCGTAAGCCGTTACGCGTAAAAACCGCGCTGCTTGGTGGTGTACGCAACGCGATCGATCGCAAGCATGTATGCCGCAATCCTGTTGTTGACTTCATGAGCCTGGGCATATCGGATGACTTCGATAAAGCTCTCGGTCATAATCCGGTCGAGACGCTCGTTCACCTCGGCCTCTGTCCAGAAGTATCCCATGCGATCCTGTACCCACTCGAAGTAGCTCGTCGTCACGCCACCGGCGTTAGCGAGGATATCCGGAACGATGAAGACACCGTTCTGCTCCAGGATCGCATCGGCTTTAGGAGTCGTCGGTCCATTCGCGCCTTCCACAAGGATCTTCGCGCGGATCGCGGCAGCATTCCGGCTGGTGATTACGTTTTCCGTCGCTGCGGGAATAAGGATGTCGCAGGCGTGGATCAACAACTCGGCGGAGTTTGCCTCTTCCGCGCCGCCGAAGCCGCGGACACTGCCCGTCTTCATACGGTGCAGAAGCAGGGCTTCAATATCGATTCCGGCCGCGTTATAGAGCCCGCCATCCCACTCTGCGATGCCGACGACCTTGTACCCCTTCTGAGCCAGCAGGCGAGCGGTATTGGAACCGACGTTGCCAAAACCCTGCACAATCACCGTCGTCTCCGACGGCTTCATACCGAGATGCTTGAGAGCTTCATCGCAGACGATCGAGATGCCGCGCCCTGTGGCCGCCGTGCGTCCGCGCGAACCGCCGATGTTGATCGGCTTTCCGGTCACGACGCTGGTGACAGTCTGTCGCATGTGCATGGAGTAGGTATCCATGATCCAGGCCATCGTCTGTTCGTTCGTGTTCATATCCGGCGCAGGAACATCCTTCTCCGGTCCAATGAACTCGATCAGCTCCGACGTATAACGCCGCGTCATCCGCTCCAGTTCGCCCTGGCTCATCTTCTTCGGATCGCAGATCACGCCACCCTTGGCTCCGCCGAAGGGAATATTAACGACGGCGCACTTCCACGTCATCCAACTCGCCAGAGCGCGCACCTCATCCAGCGACACATCCGGCGAATAGCGAATCCCGCCCTTGGCTGGTCCGCGCGCCATCGAGTGCTGCACGCGATAGCCGGTGAAGACTTCAATGGAGCCATCGTCCATCAGCACCGGAAAGTGAACGATGATCTCGCGCGCGGGTTGCCGCAGAACCTTCCAGATTCCCGTCTCCAACTCCAGCTTCCTGGCGGCAAAATCAAATCGCTCTGCCTGGGCCTCCCACGGGTTCAACTCCTTTACATCCTGACCTAATTCGTCGAGAACATCGATTGCCATACCACTTCGCCTTGCCTTTCATTTCAACCACTTTGCCCGAAGGCACCACTTATATAAGAGCGCTTCCCGGTCAGTGCAGATGCCCCATCTCGGAGGTTCGGTGCCTAAAGTTTGCATGGCTCCCGAACCCGTCCGCATACAATTCCTCTGTGCCGGTAACTCGAAATTTCACGCGCCAACAGCGCATGCTTCTCGTCTTGGTCCCTCCGTTGGCCAGCGGCCTGATCCGGCTGCTCGGATGTACGCTCCGATTTCGCGACGCCTGCGATCCTGGCGTGACGCCGGGCCATCTTATACCACCGCCTGGGGTCTTTGGCTTCTGGCACCGCTCGCTCCTGATGGCTGCGTACCGCTTCCGGAACATGGGCATCGCGATCCTGATCTCGCAATCTTTCGACGGCGAACTGATAGCGCGCACGGTGGAACGCCTCGGCTTCGTCGCGGTTCGAGGCTCTTCTTCCCGGGGTGGAGCGGTTGCGCTTCTACAGATGGAGCGCGCGGTGAGGTCGGGCTTCTTTGCGGCCTTCACTGCGGATGGCCCGCGCGGGCCTGTGTACATCGCCAAACCGGGCCTCACCCTGCTGGCACAGCGCACGACCGGAGACGCTGGAGCCTTCCATCTCCATCCCTCCAGCGCGTGGGAGCTGAAGAGTTGGGACCGCTTCTTTATCCCCAAACCGTTCAGCCGCGTGACCGTCTCCTGGCCTGCGCATGTCCTAATCGCTCCCGATACGGACCTGTCCGAGGCGCAGGTTCTGGTGCAGCAGATGATGGACAGGGCGACGCAGATGGCGGTTGCCGAGTGAGCATCTCCCT
>JAHFTZ010000461.1 GCA_023265355.1 Terriglobus sp. | reverse complement strand
CCGCTGAACCTAAACTAAAAGAGTGCGCGTCTCCGACTTCCACTTCGACCTTCCGCCTGAACTAATCGCCCAGCAGCCTCCCTCCGAGCGGGATGCTGCGCGGATGCTGACCGTCGACCGGTCAACCGGCCGCCTGGAAGATAAAAACTTCCTCGACCTTCCCGATCTCCTGCGGGAGGGCGACCTTCTCGTGCTCAACAACTCCCGCGTGATTCCTGCGCGGCTCTTTGCACGCCGTGCAGGGCTTCGGACGCAGAGCAACTCTCCTGCACCGACAGGGCAGATTGAAGTTCTCCTCACCCAGCCCCTCGGCGGAGACCTCTGGCGCGCGCTGGTCAAGCCGGGCCGAAAGGTACAGGTGGGCGAGCGCCTGGTTTTCGGAGAAGAGGAACTTCACGCAGAGGTCCTCGATGCCGGAGAGTACGGGGAGCGGACCCTTCGCTTCGATCCCGGCCCGGACTTCTTCGACACACTGGAGCACATCGGCCACATGCCCCTGCCTCCTTATATTCATCGGGCGGATGCTCCAGAAGATCGCTCACGCTACCAGACTGTCTTCTCCGATCTGCAACAAAAGGGCTCCGCCGCCGCCCCAACGGCGGGACTGCATTTCACTCCAGAAGTCTTGAACAAGATTAGCAACAAAGGCGTGCAAGTTGCACAAATCACGCTACATGTTGGACTGGGAACATTTCAGCCGCTGCGGGTAGTAGAGCTCTCCAAGATCCACCTTCATGAGGAACCGTACACCCTGCCTGCGCCGACCGCCGAGGCCATCAACCGGGCAAAGGCAGAAGGTCGACGCGTTGTCGCCGTGGGCACAACCACTGTACGCACGCTGGAGCACTGCGCCTCGCAGAATCCTGGCCAGCCACTCGCACCCCACTCCGGGACGACGTCTATCTTCCTCTCGCCGGGATATGAGTTTCAGGTGGTCGATGCCCTGCTAACCAACTTCCACCTTCCGCAGTCGACGCTGCTGATGCTCGTCTCTGCCTTTGCGGGGCGCGAGCATGTGCTCGCCGCGTACCGGCATGCGGTGGAATCCAGGTATCGGTTTTTCTCTTACGGCGATTGCATGTTTCTGAGCTGATGCCTCAGTTCGCGGGAATGGCCTCGGCCATGGGAGGAGCATCTTCGCCACTGGAAAGCTCCTGGCACTCTACGCGATTGCGGCCACCGTTCTTGGCGCGGTAGAGCGCCGTATCAGCGGCGAGGAGTAACTCTTCCGAAGTATCTTCGTTGGAGTAGTCCAACTGCGTCGCCGCGCCCACGCTGACCGTCACGATACCGCCCGGAGCACCCGGGTGGGGATACGCCATTCTTGCGATCGCTTGCCGCATGTTCTCCGCAACCGTCGAAGCGCCACGCGTATCGGTCTGGGGGAGGATGACGACAAACTCCTCGCCTCCGTACCGCACAATGGAGTCCCCGTCTCGCTGCAGGTTCGACATCAGCTTCTGCGCCACGGCTGTCAGGCAATCGTCGCCCTGCAGATGGCCGAGAGTATCGTTGAAGGCTTTGAAGTGATCGATGTCGATCAGGAGAAGCGTCAGAGGCTGTTTGCCTCGTTGGGCGCGCTTCCACTCTCGAAGGAGAGCAGCATCGAACCACCGCCGGTTATGCACGCCCGTTAAAGGGTCTGTGTGCGAGATCATCTCCATGACATTTCGCGCGTCGATCAGTCTGCTCTGCGACTTTTGATAGCGGAACTGCAGATAAGACGACCTGATGGCGAAGAGGAAGATCGCAAGCATGCTGCAGATCACCGGAATGAGCGCAAAGTGACCTGCGCTGGCGACCGCCAGGCTGAGAAGCAGAACGGACACGGGCAGAAATACCGAACTCCCGATCCGAATCAGCGCAGCCGCGCCCACGTGCCCGCTCGTCTCACGCTCGATGCGAAAGCGGAAGGGAAAGACCGTCATCGCGGCGAAACAGATGATGGGAAGATCGGCCAGAACGAACCAGGCAGATCCGGCCGGAACGTCCCACTTGAAGATGGCCAGATGGGTTAGGAAGAACCAGATGAAGTTCATGGGCCAGAGAAACCAGCAGAGCGCCCGGCAGTACACCTTATCGTCGATGGAGCGCGCGGCGTAGAGCCGCGCGGTCGCAAGAGCCAGTAGAAGAAAGTTTTCGACGTCCAGGTAGTGGATCGCGGCGAAGTACTGCAACGGCGGTCGGCTTGCGTGCTGATCCATGGAGAAACCCGGGAACAGCACCGCGATAAACAGGAAACAGATGAGGACCAGCTGGGCCCCATCGATCCAGGCAAAGGCGGAGGGCTCTTCCCCATCTTCGCTCTTACAGAGAGCAAAGAGGAATGGAAGCCCTCGAAATGCGAAGAGAAGAGCGTGGATAGACGTGCCGTAGGCGCCTGACCGAGGAAGATGGCCATAGAGGAGGGACAGGTATCCGGCGATGAAGAGGGTGAAGCTGGCGGCAGCGAGGAACCACTTCAAACGGAGCGTACCCACCGCCGTTCGCGCCTTCTGCAAAGAGAGTCCCACACCGCCCGCATAAGCAAGCGCGAGGAAGCAGCAAGTTACCCAGGCCTGCCCGGGAGTCAGCAGTGCGCAAGCAACGTGTCCTGAAGCAACAACCAGAAGAAAGTAAAACCAGAGTCGC
>JAHFTZ010000460.1 GCA_023265355.1 Terriglobus sp. | reverse complement strand
GCCTTGGAATCGGTACCGGACATCTTGAAGCCGCCGAAGGGATGCGCGCCCACGATGGCGCCCGTGCACTTGCGGTTGAGGTACAGGTTGCCGACGTGGAACTCGCGTGCGGCGCGCGAGAGCTTCTCTTCCGAGCTGCTGTAGATCGCGCCGGTCAAACCGTACTCCGTGTCATTCGCGATGCGAAGGGCGTCATCGAAGTCCTTTGCCGCAATCACTGTGAGTACGGGGCCAAAGATCTCTTCCTGGCAGAGCCGGTCGCTCGAGGTAAGGCCGGTGATGATGGTGGGCTCGATGAAGTATCCGTCTTCGGGCTTTGTCCTGGCATGCCCTCCGGCGATGATCGTGCCACGCGTAGCGCCGTCCTGGATGTAGCCGAGGACGCGTTCATAAGCCGCATCGTTGGCCACGGGGCCAGTGGCAAAGTTCTCAGCAGGATCGCCCTGCGCAAGTGCTGCGACGCGCGTCTTCAAGCTCTCCACAAACTCGTCGTGCACTTTTTCATCCACGATCACGCGAGAGCATGCGGAGCACTTCTGTCCGTTGAAGCCAAAGGCAGAGGCCACGACGCCATCTGCCGCGCTCTCCAGGTCTGCATCTGCATCTACGATGATGCCGTCCTTGCCGCCCAGCTCAAGAATCGTCCGCTTGATGCCGCGCTGTCCCGGCTGCGTCTGCGCGGCCTTCGCATGAATGTGCAGGCCGACCTTCTTGGATCCGGTGAAGGCGATGAACTGCACTTCAGGGTGGCCCACAAGAGCATCCCCAAACTCAGGTCCTCCCTGGCAGAGAGTGACCACGCCTTCCGGGAGACCGCATTCGATCAGGAGCTCGACAAAGCGCAGGGCGATGGTTGGTGTAAGAGGCGATGGCTTCAGGACGACGGTGTTTCCCATCACGATGGCGGCACAGGTCATGCCTGCCATGATGGCGAGAGGGAAGTTCCATGGAGGAAGAACCGCGCCGACGCCAAGGGGCAGGTAGATAAGCTGGTTCTCTTCGCCGGGATATTGAATGGAGGGTTTTGCGTGAGCGAGCTCGATCGCCTGCAGCGCATAGTACTCAAGAAAGTCGATGGCCTCCGCCGTATCCGCGTCCGCTTCGCCCCAGTTCTTGCCTGCCTCCAGAACCAACCAGGCATTGAACTCCATCTTGCGTTCGCGCAGCAGGCTGGCAGCGCGCAGCAAGAGGTCAGCACGCTTCTCCGTGCTTTGAGCGCTCCAGGAAACAAAGGCTTTGGACGCGCTCGCTACCGCAGCTGGAACGTGCGAAGCGTCGGCGGACGCATAGACGCCGATCGTCTGGCCAGGCCGCGCCGGATTGACGGAGACGATCTCTGCTTCGGTCTTTTTCGCTTCGCCATCGAGGACGAGCGGATATTTCTCCGCCGTCAGCCGCGCTTCCACCTGCCGAATCGCATCCCGCATCTGTTGCGCGGTCGTTGCGTCGGAAAAGTCACAAAAGGGTTCATTCTTGAAAGCGGGCAGGGTGGAGTTCGCGCGGGTAACCATATCCAGAATTGTACACAGAACGGGATACTGCTTCAGCCCTCGATAAGACGGTTCGAATTATGGTCCATGTTTGACTCGCGGCCAGGCGGCTGTGAATAATCAGCCATGCGTCGGCGATGCCGCTGCAGATGTATCTGAAGGGAAGAACTGATGAAGGCCTCCGCCCCACTCGTCAAGAAGACCGAACGCGAGCCGAAGCGGGACAGCGTGACCTCAGCTTTCCTGAAGCTTCGGGAACTGATCGTGCAGGGCCAGATTTCGCCGGGATCTTGGGTCGTCGAAGCCGAACTGGCCGAACGCCTCGGTCTGAGCCGGACGCCGATTCGCGGCGCTCTCCAGCTGCTTCAGCGGGAAGGCTTTATTACCGAACAGCGAGGCGGCAAAAAGTCCCGCCTGCGTATTTCGCCGCTCACGAAAGAAGACGCCCACGAACTGTACATGATTGTGGGCAACATCGAAGGCATGGCGGGCGCGTTGACGGCTTCGCTCAGTCAGGAAAAACGGGATGAACTCTGCAAGACGCTGCAGGAACTCAACCAGCGCCTCGGCGGGATCGCGGTAACGAAAAAAGTGGAACTCCGCCTTGTCTTTGAGATCGACACTCGGTTTCATCACGAGATCGTCGCCGCAAGTGCAGGGCCGCGTCTGCTGGTGCTGCACAAGATGATGAAGCCGCAGATCGAACGCTACTGGCGGCTATACGCCCACACAATCATCCAGGATCTGCATCACTCCGTGTAAGAGCATGAAGAGATCATCGCCGCGATCGCCTCCGGAAGTGTCAAGGCCACCGAACGTGCCCTGGCAAAGAACTGGAAACATGGCGCGGAGCGGATTCACCAGCTGATCGATCTCTTTGGAGAGCGCGGCTCCTGGTAGAAGCATGACGCGCGCTTAGCGAAGCAAGTTCCTCGCAATGAAGAGCGCATTGGCCGGACGCTCTGCGAGGCGGCGCATGAAGTAGGGATACCACTCTTCACCAAACGGAACATACACACGGACACGATATCCCTGCTTCACCAGGGAGTCCTGAAGGTCTCGCCGAATGCCGTAGAGCATCTGGAATTCGAAGCTCGAGCGATCGATGCGCTGCTCGGCGACAAAAACCTTTGCCTGCTCAA
>JAHFTZ010000049.1:6810-9792 GCA_023265355.1 Terriglobus sp. | reverse complement strand
AGATCGTCAACGATACTTCGTCGGTCTCCAGCGCGCTGAACGACTTTGTTACTGCTTATAACAAGCTCGTCACCGATATGGCAGCACAGGAGGGTAACGATTCGACCGGCGCCGCCGAACCGCTCTTTGGTTCCACGGTGCTTTCGCAGATCCAGTCTCAGATCTCCCTGTCACTGGGGACAGCTTCCACGGGGAGTGGAAGTATGCAGTACCTCACCCAGCTCGGAATCTCGACGAACCCGGACGGAACACTATCGATCGATAGCAGCGCGCTCTCTTCCCAGTTGAACTCGAACTTCAATGACGTGACGACCTTCTTTCAAAACGCCGGTAGTTTTGGGCAGGAACTTCTCACGACCTTGAATGGCCTGGGCACAACGGGCACCAACAGTACGATCAAGCTGGCCCTCTCGGAAAACGCCGACCAGGAGTCCACCCTCGCCGACAATAAGAGCGCGCTTGAACTCCGCCTGACCGCTTCTCAGGCGTCGCTCACTGCGGAGCTCGATACGGCGAACCAGGTTCTTCAGGGCATCCCGGCGCAGTTGGACGAGGTAACCCAGGTTTTCGACGCCATCAGCGGGAATAGCAGCCACGGTAATTAGGAGAGACCATGAACTATCAGGAGCAGGCTCTTGCAGGAGCAACCGGTGTGGATCTGATTCTCGCACTCTACGACGGCGAAGTGCGTTTTCTCTACCGCGCGATCCGTGCCGTGGAAGAAGGGGATGTGGTGGAACGCCGTTTCGCCGTCAAGCGTGCGCTCGACATCCTGATGTATCTGCAGGCACGCCTCCGTCCGGACATTGGAGGGGCTCCAGCCATCGCGCTCGCCGACTTTTATGCGGCGATGTTTAAGATGACGCTCGAAGCCTCCGCCCGTGCCTCGAAGGAGGAGTTTCTGAAGGTGATTGCCTGCGTGCGCAATGTGCGGGAGGCGTGGGTCGTTGTCGCTCAGGATCCCACCGCGAATCGTGCGCTGCCCCGCGAACTGCGGACCGCCCAGGAGAGACGGTCGCCGGCGAGTCTTGTACAGAGAAAAACACCTGCCGTGAGCAGTTCCGGACGTGTTGCCTGGAGCGCATAATCTTTCAATTTGTCGGTCCGTTGCTTTGACATGCACCTTCGGCTTCGCTACAACCAAGACGCGCGCCCTAAAAAGAGGGATGATGTGGATTGGAGGTTGGAATGAAGCACACAGATCTGACGGGAAAGCATGCCGTAGTGACCGGGGCAGCCAGCGGCATTGGAGAAGCAATCGCTCGCTGTTTTGTGGATGCGGGCGCAAACGTGACCCTGCTCGATGTGAACGAAGGGCGCGTGCAATCAACGGCGGCAAAGCTGGGCGAAGCCGCTGCCGGAGTGGCCTGCGACATTACCCAGGAAGACGCCGTCCGACAGGTATTCGAAGGCTTCCCTGGCGTCGATATCCTCGTTAACAGCGCCGGGATCGCACACGTCGGAACCCTTCTGACCACATCCTCGGAGGATTTCGACCGGCTCTTCAACGTCAACGTACGTGGAACCTATCTCTGCATGCATGCCGCCGTTCCCAAAATGGTAGAGGGTGGAGGTGGCACTATTTTGAACATGGCCTCTATCGCCGCGACCTCGGGTCTCCCGGACAGGTTCGCCTATTCCATGACCAAGGGAGCCGTCCTCTCCATGACCCTTTCGGTGGCGAGGGATTACATCGACAAAGGTGTGCGCTGCAACTGTATCTCTCCTGCGCGCGTGCACACGCCGTTTGTGGATGGCTTTGTCGCGAAGAATTACCCGGGCCGCGAGGCCGAGATGTTTGAAAAACTGGGGAAATCTCAGCCGATCGGGCGCATGGGGACGCCCGATGAGATCGCTCTTCTTGTGCTCTACCTTTGCAGCGACGCCTCCAGCTTCGTCACCGGTTGCGATTATCCGATCGATGGCGGTTTTTTCAATCTTCGCTAGGAGCAGGCGATGCGGGTGATAGACAGCCATCAGCACTTCTGGAGATACTCGCCGGAGGAGTACGAGTGGATCGACGAGAGTATGGCGAAGCTGCGCGCGGATTTTCTTCCCAAAGATCTGGAGCCGGAGATGGCTTCCGCAAACGTGGACGCCTGCGTAGCCGTGCAGGCTCGACAGACTCTGGAAGAGACGGAGTGGCTGCTCGATCTAGCTGAAGGCTCTTCGTTCATTGCAGGGATCGTGGGTTGGGCGCCGATCGCCGTACGGGACTTTTCCGGGATACTTTCGCGGATCGGCGCAAATCCAAATTTGAAGGGGCTGCGGCACGTCGTGCAGGCTGAAGCGGACGCCCGCTTCCTTCTCCAACCAGCCTTTCGCGAGGGCATACGCCAGATCACCCGGGCAGGTCTGGTCTATGACCTCCTCATCCTTCCCCACCAACTACCGCAAACGATTGAGTTTGTAGATGAACACCCACAGCAGAGCTTCGTTCTGGATCACGCCGCGAAACCCCCGTTGCGTTCTGGCGATCTCGGCGAGTGGGAGAGGGACTTCCGAGAGCTGGCACGTCGGGAAAATGTCTGCTGCAAGCTTTCAGGTCTCGTCACCGAAGCCGAGTGGACGACCTGGACGGAAGAGAGCCTCCGTCGCGTCTTCGACCTCATGCTTCAGGTATTTACGCCGCACCGGATGATGGCTGGATCGGACTGGCCAGTTTGCACCGTGGCTTCAAGCTATGGCGATTGGTGGTCTCTGCTGCGGAGATGGACGGCAGAGCTTTCCACCGACGAACAGACACGGGTGCTTGCCGGTACGACAGAACGCATCTATAAGCTCTAGCTTGTAATTTCTAGAGAGTATCGGATGCAGCCCTGCGCACAAATAGGCGCAAAGTTTTCATTGCGTGGATCTAGCAAAATCCTGCTTCAAAATCGCTTACAAAAAAAGCTCAGGATCTGCTGGTCTCGATAGGGATCGCCGCTCGCTAGTGATTGATCCGCCTGTATTTGCGTCGAACGGAGTCTCCCTCGATTC
>JAHFTZ010000049.1:0-6800 GCA_023265355.1 Terriglobus sp. | reverse complement strand
GGTCTGCTTTCCAGCACGTTTGAGAGAGCGGGTGGCACGCCTCAACGGGTGTACCTAATTTCGCTTCGTTTGAAGGGTTGCAGAATGAGCAATATGTTAAGTTCCTGGAAAGAAATCGCACAGTTTTTCGGTAAAGGTGTCCGGACAGTACAGCGCTGGGAAAAAACGCTGGACCTTCCGATTCATCGTCCACCAGGAGCGCCTAGCAACGTGGTTCTTGCCCGCGAAAGCGATCTGGAAGCCTGGATGCACCGCGGCATGCCCCATGGGGAGCAGGCGGCGACCTCTGAAGATCTCAACCATGCCTTCGAAACCATTCATGCGTATCTTCGCGACATGGAGTCCGGGAACATCGAGGCTGGTCGTTCCAGAGCGGAAGAGTTCAAAAATCTCTCAGACCGCATCGAATCACTGCGTTCGGCAGTGCATGCGGCGGCGGGACAAAGTCTCTCTGACGGTTCCATAGCGGCTTAGCGTCCAGGTATAAGGCATTTCGCCATGGCGAAGAGCTGGCCGGCATGAGATTATCCCGGCATGGTCGAAACCAAGGCGGCCCCCACCCAGAGGATTCTCTCCGTTGATGTTCTGCGTGGCCTTACGGTCGCGTTTATGATCCTGGTAAATGATCCAGGGGATAGCCATGTAGCTTACGCTCCCCTGGACCACGCACCATGGAATGGGTGGACACCCACGGACATGGTTTTTCCCACATTTCTCTTCCTGGTGGGATGCTCCATCGTCTTTTCCATCACCTCTCGTCTCAAACGCGGAGATGGTAAGGGCAGAATCGCTCTGCAGGTGGTTCGTCGCACCGTGTATCTCCTGGCGATCAACTACGCCATCCGGCTCATTCCCCAGTTTCATTACACAAGGATGCGGCTCTTCGGAGTGCTTCCGCGCATTGCAATCTGTTACCTGATCGCAGCGCTTCTCTTTCTCTGGCTCAAGCGTGTGCGATGGATTGCCGTTGCTGTGGTCACGCTGCTGGTGGGCTACTGGGCGTTGATGCGCTTTGTTCCTATTCCCGGCGCGGGGATACCGGTGCAGGATTTCCCCCTGATGGACGAGTTTAATAACCTGCCGTCGTACATCGACCGTGCCTTCAACGACTTCACACAGCACTATCTGCACACGGGTTCGTTATATGAAAAGACCCGCGATCCCGAAGGCATCCTATGCACCCTGCCCGCAGTGGGAACAGCTCTCCTCGGTGTACTCACTGGAAAGCTGCTGCGTTCGAACACGCCTCCGGTAAAAGTCAGCGCCATTCTGTTGGGCGGCGGTGCTTTGAGTATCGCCCTTGGATACGCCTGGAACCCGTGGTTTCCCTTCAATAAAAATCTCTGGACGAGCTCGTATGTGCTGCTCGCCGCCGGAATCGCGGCTCTGCTTCTCGGTATCTCGTTCTGGATCTTCGATGTGAAGAAATGGCAGCACACCTCGAAAGCCGTCCGTCTTCTGGCGTGGCCCTGCATTGTCTTTGGATCGAACGCGATCGTGGCGTACGTCACGCCGAGCATCTACGGAAAGATTCTGTATTACATACCCATTCACGAAGGCGACCGCACGTCGACTCCGTTGCGATGGCTTTATCTGCACGTCTTCGCGCATTGGGGATCTACGGCGAACACCTCCCTGGCCTACTCGCTCTTCTATGTGTCCCTCTGCTTTATCCCAGCTTGGCTTTTGTGGCGTAGGGGGATGTTTCTCCGTGTATGAAACCGGGTTTCTTTTGGCCATTGGAGAAATGTGGACGATCGTGCGTTGCGCACAGTAGTATGCCGTGCATGAACGCATCCTTGAATCGCCGTGACCTTCTACTCGGAGGTGCGGCTCTGGCCGCCTCCGCCGCCCTCCCCAGTTCGCTGCTCGCCGCCGGGATGAAGAAGTCGCCCATCCGTCTCGGCATCGCCAGCTACACCTTTCGTCAGTTCAAGCCGGATCAGGTGATCGCGTTCATGAAGCAGCTCAACTGTACGTACCTGAACCTAAAGGACGTACACCTGCCCATGACTCCGCTGAGCGATGTTCCTGCGCTGGCCAAGCACTATCGCGATGCCGGTCTGGAGCTGACCGACGCCGGAGCGATCTACTTCAAGACCGACACCGACGAGGACATCCGCCCCAAGTTCGAGTATCTGAAAGCCGCAGGCATCAAGAGCTTTGTCGGCTCGCCAACCCACGAGGTTCTTCCGCGCGTGGAAAAGTTCGTCAAGGAATACGACATCCGCATGGCCATGCACAACCACGGCCCGGAAGATCACGAGTGGCCCTCGCCCTACGACATTGAAAAGGTGATTCGTCCCATGGACCACCGCATCGGCTGGTGCATCGACGTCGGTCATACCATGCGCACCAAGACCGATCCCGTTGCGGCCATCAAGATGGCTGGAGATCGGCTCTATGACATTCACATGAAGGATTTGGCCGATCCGATGGTTAGAGAGAGCCAGGTCGCCGTCGGAGACGGGAAGATGCCCGTCAAGGATATCTTCCAGGCCCTCATCGGAATCAAGTACAAGTACTTTGTGGATCTGGAATACGAAGTCCACGGTGACGATCCCATGCCCGGCGTCCTGAAGAGCTTCGCCTCCATGCGCAAGACGCTGGCGGAGATGGGCTACTCAGCTTAAGCCCGTTTCAACAGCAAGCCGGCGCATGGAGTTGCACACTCCGTGCGCCGTTCTGTTGGAGAATGTCGTATCGTCAGAAAGATCATGGCCGACCACACCGCAGACATCGCCCGCATTGCGTATCAGGAAGCAGAACTTGCGCTCCCGTTTTTCAATCTTGAGGTCGCCTGGCAGCTTGGCCAGCGCGCTCGCACGCTCTCCGTAGAGCGTGGGTACAAACTTGCCATCGAAGTTCGGCGCGGCCCGGCCACCGTCTTTCTCACCGCAATGGACGGAACCACGCCAAGTTCGGTGGACTGGCTTCGTCGCAAGGCCAATACCTGCGCCTGGTTTGCACGGAGTACCTACTCCACGGGCCTGCAACTTGCGCAGAAAGGCCAGACGCTCGCACGCCACGCTCTGGCCGATCGCGACTACGCTGCGGATGGCGGGTCGGTCCCGCTCACGGTGAAAGATGCAGGGATGGTCGGAAGCCTGACCATCTCCGGGTTAGATCAGAGGGCGGATCACGAACTCGCCATTGAGGTTCTTTGCCTTCACCTCGAACGGAAGTATGCCGCAATGAAGCTTGATTAGGTATCCTCAATCCCTCATGAGTACCCTCCAGATCACGTCGCTCGAACCTCTCCCTCCTTCGTCGCATGCCTATCCGGCAGATGCCTTTGCGCAGGCCGATGCGCTTGAAGCCGAGCTTAAGCGCACGATCTCAGGCGAGGTACGCTTCGATCGCGGTACACGGGCTCTCTACGCGACGGACGGCTCCAACTACCGGCAGGTGCCTATTGGCGTAGTGATCCCACGCACACGTGAAGATGTGATCGCCACGGTCGCTGCCTGCCGCAAGTTCGATGCGCCTGTACTCTCGCGCGGAGCAGGAACCTCCCTCGCCGGGCAATGTACGAACGTCGCTGTGATCCTGGATTTTTCTAAATATCTGAACCGCGTTCTTGAACTGAACAAAGACGCAGCTTACGCCATCGTGGAGCCAGGGATCGTGCTCGATGACCTCCGCCGGCGGGCCGTGGCCGTGGGTCTGACCTTTGCGCCAGACCCAGCGACGCATTCGCACTGCACGCTGGGCGGGATGATCGGCAACAACTCCTGCGGTTCGCACGCGCTGATGGGCGGAAAGACGGACGACAACACGCTTGAGCTGGAGGTGCTGCTGTACGACGGAACTATCCTCATCGTTGGCGAAACCAGCGAGGCCCAGCTAGCTCAGAAGATCGCCGCTGGAGGCCGCGAAGGCGAGATTTATGCGGGTCTGCAGAGGATTCGCGACCGGTACGCGGCGCTGGTCAAGCAGAAGTTCCCAGACATTCCCCGGCGCGTGTCTGGATACAACCTGGACCGTCTCGCGCCGGAAGAGAACTTCAACGTAGCCCGCGCTCTGGTTGGTTCGGAGGCGACCTGCGTTGTTGTACTTTCGGCCAAGTTGAGACTGGTGACGAATCCGCCCTCTCGCACGCTCGTCGTCTGCGGCTATCCGGACATCTTTCTGGCGAGCGACCATCTGCCGCAGATTCTCGAACACAGGCCTATCGCCGTCGAAGGCTTCGACCGAAAGTTGGTCGACTTCATGCGTGCGAAGTCTATGTTGCCGAATAATATTGCCTTGCTTCCGGGCGGCGATGGCTGGCTCTACGTCGAGTTTGGCGCGCATACAGAGGAAGAGTCGCGCGCGCAGGCGCATCAGTTTGCGCAGCAGATCGCGGCGAATCCGCTTTCTCCCGAGATCGTCATCGATGCCCGCGTAATCGAGCCGGTAGCGGAGCAGAAACGCCTCTGGGAGGTGCGCGAGTCCGGCCTGGGCGCGACTGCGTTCGTACCCGGACGCAGCCCCGGTTGGGAGGGCTGGGAGGACCACGCCGTCGCTCCGGAGCGCCTCGGAGCTTATCTTCGCGACTTCATGGATCTCGTCCATAGTTTCGGATATGAGACCGCTCTCTATGGGCACTTTGGGCAGGGATGCGTCCACAACCGCATCAACTTTGATCTTGTAACGGAAGACGGCATCCGCAAGTTTCGCGCCTTCCTCGACCGCGCCGCCGATCTCGTCGTCCGGCACGGCGGCTCGCTCTCCGGCGAACACGGCGACGGGCAGGCGCGCGGCGCTCTTCTGGAGCGCATGTTCGGCCCGGAGATTATGCAGGCCTTTGAAGAGTTCAAAGAGCTTTGGGATCCGGACTGGAAGATGAATCCCGGCAAGCTCGTGCGCGCTCGGCAACCGCATGCGGACCTTCGTTACGGCGCGGACTTTGCTCCAGCGGAGCCGAAGCATACGCACTTCCACTTCATCTCGGACGGCAACAGCTTCTCGCATGCTACACAGCGCTGCGTCGGTGTAGGCAAGTGTCGCAAGGACGAAGGCGGCACCATGTGCCCGTCGTACATGGCCACAAAGGAGGAGCGGCATTCCACACGTGGCCGCGCTCATGCGCTCTTCGAGATGCTGCAGGGAGAGGTGATCGGCAAGAAGGGAACCGTCGATTGGAACGATCACGACGTGAAGGAGACGCTCGACCTCTGCCTTTCGTGCAAGGCCTGTAAGTCGGAGTGTCCAGTGCAGGTAGATATTGCGACGTATAAGTCGGAGTTCATGTCGCACTTCTACAAGAAGAACGCTCGCCCGCTGAATGCGTACGCTTTTGGACACATCGATAAGTGGGCCCGGATGGCAGCGTTAGCTCCCGAGTTACTGAATCTTTCTCTGAAGATTCCCGGTGTTGCGCCGTTCAGTAAGTGGGTTCTGAATATTCCGCAGCAACGTTCGATTCCGGAGTTTGCTCCTTATAACTTCAAGTCCAGATTTCATGCCAGGGCACGCACTTCGAATAAGGACGTTCTCCTGTGGCCGGACACCTTCAATAACTACTTCGCTCCGCAGACCGCCGAGGCTGCAGTTCGCATTTTAGAGGACGCGGGATTCAACGTGATCGTGCCGCGGGATCACGTCTGCTGCGGGCGTCCGCTTTATGACTTCGGCTTTCTGGACGAAGCGAAGAAGTACATGCGGCGCAACCTCGACCGCATCGGTTGTCTGGTTGACGCAGGTGTGCCCGTCGTCGTGCTGGAGCCAAGCTGTGCATCGGTCTTTCGCGATGACCTGAAAGATCTCTTTCCAAACGACAAACGCGCCGAGAAATTATCGCTGCAAACCTATCTGCTGAGCGAGTTTCTGGAAGAGCACGCTCCGAAGTGGAAACCAAAGCAATGGAACGTAAAAACACTCTTGCACGGCCACTGCCATCACAAGGCGTTGATGAAGATGACCTCGCAGGAAGCTGTGTTGAAGCGCATGGGCGCGGAGTTCACGACGCTCGACGCCGGGTGCTGTGGCATGGCGGGACCATTCGGCTTCGAGAAGGACAAGTACGAGGTCTCGCAGACACTGGCAAACCGTGTTCTCGTTCCCGCAGTCACAGCGGCTGCTGCTTCCACGGTGGTCACAACGGATGGTTTCTCTTGCAAGGACGCGGTGGGACAGAACTCCGCGCGACACGGGTTGCATCTGGCGGAACTACTCGACCTGGCGAACCACCCGGAGCGGGATCAGGCTACACCCGACGAGCTTGCGCGACGGCCTTTGATGAAGGCTCGGCGAAAGGCGCGATTGAAGATCTTCGTTGTCACCGCAGCGATGATTGCTCTAATTGCGGGTGCGGTGGTTCTGGCTGATTAGATCTACAGTTTTCCGAGATAGCTGGTAACTTCAGGATTTGTCCAATCCTGCGCGCCAATAAACTTTCGGCGTACGGAGCCAGTGCGGTCGATGATGAAGGTCTCCGGAACCTGAACGGAGCCGAATTTCAGGTTTGCACCTTCGCTGCCATCGCGAATGGAGTACAGCGTGACAGAATACTCCTTGAGGAAGTCCTTGTAGGCCTGGGGGTCGTCATCGATGGAGACAGCAACCACCTGCACCTGCGGCATCTGCTTCTGCAGTGCCATGAGAGAGGGAAGTTCCTGAATGCAGGGCTGGCACCATGTGGCCCAGAAGTTGAGCACGACGATATGGCCGCGCGATTGGGCGAGGTCGAACGATCTGGTCCCGTCATTGATTGCAAAGACCGGCGCAGGTTGGGAGATCTGCCGTGGGTGGGCGCCACGGTCACAACCGGACGCTCCTGTGAGGGCGGCAGAGAGAACAAGGGCGGCGGCTGGCCA
>JAHFTZ010000048.1:4417-9819 GCA_023265355.1 Terriglobus sp. | reverse complement strand
AGGTAGAGGCTTCAGGCGCAACGATCGCCGTTGCTGGCGCTGCAATCTATGGCGCCGCGGATCCTGCTGCTGCTGCCAAGGCTCTGCGCGCGAAGATCCAGAAGCTTGGATAAGACGCTTTGTACACACGGGAGGCGGCGCGATGCGCTGCCTCCCGCTTTTTTTGCGGCAAAGGCTGTTTTCTGAAAAGGACTTGTCCGCCGACGCCGTCCCGCGTAGGCTGGGCTTGTTTTACTGAAAGGATCTTTCCATGCAGCGCACGACGATGATTGCAACCCTTCTTTCCCTGGCCGCCCTGGGCGGCACCGCTCTCGCGCAGGCCCCGGCAGGCGCGCCCTCTGGCCCGGCCGCCGAGGTGCTTGGCTCGTACAACCGCGTGAAGGCCAACGCGATTAAAGCCGCGGAGAAGATGCCCGCGGAGAGCTACGGCTTCAAACCGCATCCGGATATTCGTACCTTCGCGCGCGTGGTCAACCACATCAGCGAAGCGCAGGTTTCAAGCTGCGGCTCTGTGCTCGGTACTCCGGCAGCCGAACTCCCGAAGGTTCCGGCGGAGACCGCCACCAAGGAAGAGGTCATCACTGCCTTGAAGGCTTCGTTCACTCTTTGCGACAAGGCCTATGCTTCGGTGACGGATGCAAACCTAGCCGACCCGATCAAGAATCCGCGCGGATCCCGCGCCCGCATCAGCGTTCTGTGGGGAAATATCTCGCATGACAACGAGCAGTACGCGATCCTGAGCGACTATCTGCGGGACAGGGACCTTACGCCGCCTACGAGCGAGAAGTAGATTAGCTGCAGTGATAAGCCGAGGCAGGACATACAAAGTGTCCTGCCTCGGCTGTTTGCATTGCATGTTCACGTTCAATGAAACGAGGCTGCTAAGACAGCCCATCCTGCGATCCAGCGCCAAACGACAGCAGATTCCTCCGCTTCGCTGCGGAATGACAAAGAGGTGCGATAAAGCACCGTGGATGCACATGGTCCCAGCTACTTCGCGTAGGTAAAGGTGCCGCAGAGATTGGTTGATTCAGCGATCTTGGCGCGGTCGAAGACTGGGACCTTCACGTTGCCAAAGAAGGCGACCTGCATCGTCTTTCCGGAGACATAGGTGACCATCCACTCCACGTCTTCGCCACCGCATAGGCTGTTGCGGTGGGCGAACTTCCTGCTGGCCGGGATGTTGAGGCGGTAGAGGCTTCCTGCGCCTTCCTCGTTGCTGTCTACATCGAAGACGGAGCCGATCTCATCGGGCTGCAGGCCGCGGATGCGCGCCATGGCAACCGTGGAGAAGTAGATCATCAGTTTCTCGTTCGAGAGCGTGAGATCTCCGGTGATGGAGCGGGCCGTTTTGCTCTCGGCCTTCCATGTCCCTTTCTCCTGCGCCGTAGCGGTGAGTGTGAAGAGGAACAGCGAGGCGGTAATGGCTCTTTTCAGAATGGTTCGCATGGGAGTTCCTTCTTACGGGTAGATACGGTTGAGAGTGCGGGCGAAGGGGATGGTTTCGCGGACGTGGTCCAGGCCGCAGATCCAGGCGACGGCGCGTTCGATGCCCATGCCGAAGCCGGCGTGCGGGACCGAGCCATAGCGCCGGAGGTCCAGGTACCACTGGAAGGCGTCGAGGGGTAGGCCGTGCTGCTCGATGCGGGATTTCAGAAGGTCGTAGTCGTGGATACGCTGCGAACCGCCGATGATTTCGCCGTAGCCTTCAGGCGCCAGCACGTCAAGACAGAGAGTGCGTGCGGGATCGACGGGATCGGGCTGCATGTAGAAGGCCTTGATGGCCGTGGGGTAGCGGTGGATGAGGACCGGCTTGTTGAACTGCGAGGAGATGTAGGTCTCGTCGGGTGAGCCGAAGTCGTCGCCGGGTTTGTGCGCGGTTTCGATGAGGCCTTTGCTGAAGGCGTCTTCGAGCATCTCGTGAGCCTGATCGTAGGAGAGGCGCGGAAAGGGGACGCGTTCTCCGTTGGGACCGGGGGCGACGACGGCTTCGAGAACGGCGATGTCGCGGCCGATGACCTTGAGTTCCGCACGGTGCTGGGCGAGAACCGTCGTCACGATGTGGGTGAGGAAGGCCTCCGACAAGTCCATCAGACCGTCGAGTTCAAGGAAGGCGACCTCAGGTTCGATCATCCAGAACTCGGTGAGGTGGCGGCGGGTCTTGGACTTTTCCGCGCGGAAGGTCGGGCCGAAGCTGTAGACCTTACCCAGCGCGAGCGCCGTGGCTTCGATATAGAGCTGGCCGGACTGGGTGAGGTAGGCGTTGCCCTGGTCGAAGTACTCCATCTCGAAGAGTTCGCTGGTGCCTTCGCAGGCGTTGGGCGTGAGGATGGGCGGATCGGTGCGTGTGAAGCCGTTGGTGTCGAAGTACTCCGCAGCCGCGCGCATGATGGTGGCGCGGACGCGGAGGATGGCGGACTGGCGCGGTGTGCGCATCCAGAGGTGGCGGTGCTCCATGAGGAAGTCGACGCCGTGCTCTTTGAGCGTGATGGGAAACGGTGTGGCGTCGTCGATACGCTGAAGGACCTGCACGTTTTCGACGTCAAGCTCGAAGCCGGAGGGAGCGCGCGAGTCGGCACGGACTTTGCCGGTCACGATGACGCTCGACTCCAGCGTGAGGTTCTTAAGGGTTTCGAAGACCTCTTCGGGCACGGCGGCCTTCGGCACGATGCCCTGGATGGTTCCCGTGCCGTCGCGGAAGATCGGAAAGAGCAGCTTGCCGGAGGCGCGGAGGTTGTAGAGCCATCCGCGGAGGGTGACGCTCTGGCCCTCATGCTGGCCGAGGGTAGCGATGGTCGTTACGGGAGCTGCTGTGTTTTTCTCAAAGTTCGTCTGGTTCATAGCAGATTGATTGTAGTGGTTTCCAGATTTCCGAATCGGAACTCGTGCCTATCAAACACCCTTGCAAAGAGGTAAATACCAGGATTTTCGAAACGTATTCTGGGGGAGCTTTCTACAGAAGGTGGTGCGCTTCAGGGCACTTCGAGGGGACATACAGGTTTCGCCCTGAAAAGCGAAACGCCTCGGGGTTCGAGCCCCGAGGCGATTTCACTGTAGGAGGTAGCCATGATGGACCTTGGAAAGATCAAGGCTAGCTGCTCGTTGGAAGTGCCGGGACGTCTCGTCCTTGCACTTGCGATCGTGCTTGCTACGTTTCTGATCCGCTGTTTTCTAAGCCATTGATGCTGTAACAACCCCTCGGGCGTCATCACCCGCTCGAGGACTATCCATATTCGACGCCAAAGCGCCGCTTCTCGTCAACCGAAACTGCTACTTGTTTAGCGTAGCGAAAGCCTTCGTTGCCAATTTGGTCACTTCCGCCGAGGTTAGCTCCGGCTCATAGGCGATTTCCAGGACACAGATCGGTGGGTTTGTAATCGCCGCGATTCCGGCCGTAACGAGCTTCCAGTCGATGGTGCCTTCGCCGGGCCAACAGTGCTCATCTTTTTCGCCGTGGTTGTCGTTCAGATGAACTTCCTTGACGCGGTCGCCGAGGATGGCGAAGGCTGCTTCCACGCCGCCGCGTCCGGGCAGGTTCATGTGGCCGGTGTCGAGACAGACGCCGACACTGTCGAAGTGGCCGACGCGGAGGATCTCCAGCAGATGGTCGGGCGTGGCGACCTCGTGCGGCGAGGTTTCGACCAGCGTTTTTACGCCCAGCGGATGCGCGAAGGCCTTGATGTGTTCGATGGCGGTGAGCGAGAGGTCGAGCGTGCGCTCGCTCCATGTGTCGTTGGACGTACCGAGATTGAGCACGATGCTCTCGAAAGGAATCTGCTCCGCTGCTTCGAGGGCGCGTTTCACCTCGTCCATTGCATTAATGCGGCGCGATTTTTCGACATCGATCAGGTTGAGCGCGGGCTGGTGATGACGGCTCCACTCCCCGGTATTAGCGTCGAAGATGGGCTGATGGAGGGTGGCGCGGACATCGTTGGACCGGAACCAGCTGGCGATCTCTTTGACGCCGCCACGGTCGGTGTAGTCGAAGTGATGGCGCGCCGCGAAGATCTCAATCGTCTGGGCACCACTTGCGACCAGAGCGTCGAGGTGACCGACGTGGAGACGCTGCAAGAGGAACACGTAACTCGAGACTGCCTGTTTCATACCCATCTTGAACATACAGGAGGAATAGGTCGTATGCCGTATCAGTCAAGGTTCGCGGACGTACCTTAAGCTGCTCCGGCACTTAGTTAGAGTCACGGGAGAAACCATGCGACGCATCGATTTTTCGCTCCGGTCGAGAGGACGGAGGGGGGGGTGTGACAAAAACGCGCTTTAGTAGCCTGCTGCTTTGCCGAAGCCTCGCCGGGAGTCGTGTCCGCCCAGGAGTTCGCCGGTCTTGAGATCGACGGCGATGAGTTCTTCTGGCGGACGATGTAGCCGCGCGCTTTGAGCACATTGGCGACGTCTGCGGGGAAGTTTTTCTCCAACTGCAGCACGTCGGGGAGGTACTGGTGGTGGAAGCGTGGCGCGTCCGCCGCAGCCTGCACGTCCAGACCGTTGTCGAGCACGCTGATGATGTCGTTGGCGACGGTCGTCATAATGGTGGATCCACCAGGCGAGCCAAGCACCAGGCGCAGTTTGCCTTTGCGTGTGACAATCGTCGGCGACATGCAGCTGAGCGGGCGCTTGTTCGGGCCGATGGCGTTGGCCGAGCCCTGGATCAGACCGAAGGCGTTGGGAACGCCGACCTTGCTGGCGAAGTCGTCCATCTCGTCGTTCATGAGGAAGCCTAGACCTTCGATGGTGACGCCGGAGCCGAAGTAGAAATTAAGCGTGGTGGTGTTCGAGACGGCGTTGCCCTCGTCGTCGACGATGCTGAAGTGCGTGGTCTGTGTGGAGGTCGGAGCGGCGGCGATCTTCGGCGGCTCCGGGAGGAACCCGGTGGGGCGAACGAGCGTCGCCGACGGCGAAGGATTCACGGGATCGATGGATTTGCGCCACGCCTTGGCATATTTCTTGTTGGCAAGTTCGGCGAGGGGCATGTGTGTGAAGTCCGGATCGCCGAGGTAGTCGCCACGGTCCATGTAGGCACGGCGGAAGGCCTCTGTGATCAGGTGGATCTGCTCCGGGGAGCGGTCCGTGCCAATCTTTTTGAGCTTATAGCCGCTGAGGATGTTCAGGGTTTCGATCAGAACGATACCGCCGGAACTGGGCGGGGGCGCGGTGAGGATCTCGTAGCCGTGGTACTTCCCGCGCAGCGGCGTCCGGTCCTTGGCTTCGTATGAGGCCATATCCGCAGCGGTGATCAAGCCACCGCCCTTCTGCATCGCGTCGGCGATCTGCTGCGCCATGCGGCCCTTGTAGAACTCGTTGGGATTGGCGGCGATGCGTTCGAGCGTGACGGCGAGCTCCGGCTGCTGAAAGCGTTCACCCGCTTTGTAGAAGTCGCCGTTGCGCTG
>JAHFTZ010000048.1:0-4407 GCA_023265355.1 Terriglobus sp. | reverse complement strand
CGACCGAAGTGGCTCTCTGCATAGACCATGCCTGCCACCGTGCCGGGGACGCCGCTGGCCTTGTATCCGGTGAGGCTCACGCCTGGGACCACGTTCTTGTCCGCATCGAGATACATGTCAGCAGAGGCGGAGGCTGGGGCTTTCTCGCGGTAGTCGATGAAGTGCGGTTTGCCGTCGCCCATCTTGTGGGCATGCTTGCCGGAGGTGGAAGGGCGGATGAGCATGAAACCGCCGCCGCCGAGATTACCCGCCACGGGATAGACAACGGCGAGGGCGAACTGCACGGCCACGGCCGCATCCACCGCGTTGCCGCCCTGCTTCAGGATCGAAAGGCCCGCCTCGCTGGCGTCATGCTGGACGGTGACGACCGTGGCATGAGACGCGCGTGTGGGCGCCACGACCGGGAGTGCCTGGGAGTGTATTTCTGGAAGCAGGAATGAGACAGCAAGCGAGAGCGCAGCAATGCGAGGAAGAGCAATGCGGGCGAGACGGATCAAAGGGCGCTCCAGAAAATCAGGGGATACCTAAAGGATACCAACGTCTTCGTGGATCGCGGTGCGCAGCGTATCGTAGCTGAAAACAAGAACATCTCAGGAGCCTCCGTTTGACTGCATCTCTGAAACATCTCCTCGTCCTCACTTTGGCAGTCGGCTTTTACCTCTCGATCACGGCCGCCGCGCAAGCCCAGGAGCTCGACCTGATCGTGCGCGGCGGTTCGGTGCTGGATGGGTCAGGATCTGCCGCCGTGAAGACAGATGTAGGAATCAAGGGCGATCGGATCGTCTTCGTAGGGCCCTCCAAGGGTCACAAGGCGAAGCGCGTGATCGATGCGACCGGCCTTGTGGTGACGCCGGGGTTCATCGATCCGCATACACACACCGCAGAAGATCTCTCCGACCCAATGCGAAGCCGCAACGATGCGTACCTGATGCAGGGTGTGACCACCGTCGTCACGGGAAACGACGGCAGCAGCCCAGCCGATATCGGCGCGACCCTGGAGCGTTGGAAGAAGCAGGGGATCGGCACCAACGCCGCGCTCTTCATCGGACAGGGAACGGTGCGGAGCGAGGTGATGGCGATGTCCGATGCGAAGCCTACACCGGAGCAGGTGGAGAAGATGAAGGCGCTGGTGGAGACGGCGATGAACACGGGCGCGATCGGTCTTTCAACGGGTCTTTATTACGCGCCCGGGAGCTACTCCAGCACGGAAGAGGTGATTGAACTTGCAAAGGTCGCCGCGCGGCATGGAGGTCTCTACGATACGCATATGCGCGATGAGGGTTCGTACAACATCGGCCTGCTGGGTTCGGTGCGTGAGACGATCCGCATCGGACGCGAGGCCCAGATGCCGGTGATGATCTCGCACATCAAGGCGCTGGGCGCGGATGTGTGGGGGCAGAGCGCCGATGTGATTGCTGTGATTGAAGCCGCGCGCAAAGACGGCGTGAAGATCACGGCGAGCCAGTATCCCTACACAGCTTCAGGCACCAGCGTAACGGCGGCCCTGGTGCCGCGATGGGCTGAGGTGGGCGGGCACGCTGCGTTGCTGAAGAACATGACCAACCCCGGCGTGCATACGCGCCTGATCACCGAGATGACGCAGAACCTGAAGCGTCGCGGCGGACCGGAGTCTCTGCTAATGACGGCGGCGAAGGACAAGAGCATCGTCGGCAAGACGCTGGAGACGATTGCCTCCGAGCGCAAGGTAACTCCCGTCGACGCGGCGATTCAGATCGTGCTCGCGGGCGGATCGGATGTGGCCTCGTTCAACATGAAGGAGACGGACATCGAGGCCTTCATGCGCCGACCGTGGGTGATGACCTGCTCCGACGGTTCGGAGGGACATCCGCGCAAGTTCGGAACCTTTCCACGCAAGCTGCGCGAGTACGTCTACAAACGGCATGTGATCCCGCTGGAGTTCGCTGTGCGTTCGAGCACCTCGCTCACGGCGGAGACGCTGGGGCTGAAGGAGCGAGGCTTGCTGAAGCCGGGTTACTTTGCCGATGTTCTCGTCTTCGATCCGCAGAGCTTCGACGAACGCGCAACGTACCAGTCGCCGCGCGTGCTGGCCACAGGCGTTCGCTATCTTGCGGTGAATGGTGTGCTGGCGATCAACGACGGCACGCTGACAACTGCTCTGGCGGGAAGGCCTTTGAGGCATTGAGGAGCCTGGGTTCTGAGCTGTACTCATTTTCGAAAACGTAGCATTTGCACTACCAAACCCCGTCATTTCGACCGACCGAAGCAAAGCGAAGGGAGCGGAAAAATCTGCTTTGTCATGTGCCAGAGGCACATCAGATCGCGCTTCGCGCGATGAAGAAAGCGGATCTCTCCACTTCGGTCGAGATGACGGAAATCATGAGTCGAGGTGACGGAAATCTTCGCTCGAGATGACGACATACGCAAAGAATGGGGCACACGCCATCTACTGCGGCGCTTCTTCGGAGGCGAGGCCTTCTCGGAACTTCTCCATACGCGCGATCTGGTCCGGGTCCATCTCGTCGCGGATGAGCAGGAGCATGTGGGCGTGGGCCTTTTCCAGGTTTCCGCGCGCCTGGGCGACGGCGTCGATGCCCGCGAAGATCTTGCTCTCGTCGGGGTGCTTCTCCTTCGTCGCCGCTTCCAGGCGCTTCTCCTCCTGCTGAAAGGCTTTGAAGCTCTCGACGATCGCCGTCTTGTTCGCGCCAAAGATGGCGTCCATCTTCTTCTGCTGATCCTTGCGCAGGCCGAGCGTCTGGGCAAAGGATCTGTCATTCCAGAAGCGGCCGGGAGGGCCAAGTTGCAGGCCGCCGCGCATGGTGGACGATGTCTGCGCAGCAGGACCTGGCATAGAGGGCATGCCTCTGCCGTTCTGGCGATCCATGCCGCCGGGCACGTTGAAGGGAGAGATGCCTCCACCGCGTGGTCCGCCCATGCCTCCACCCGGACCACCGCCGCCGGGACCCCCACCGCCGCGCATCTGCGCAGGCGCGGACGCACCCACGGAGAGCAACACAGCGGTAAGAAAAGTCCGTTGGAGCGCCTTCATTATTGGGCCTTCAGTTCTCGATTCTTAGGTTTCCGGGCTAATTCGTTGTCCAGGCCGTACTCCTGTTCCGGCGAAGCGACCTGCGTCGAAAGCTCTCGGTCGACGGCCATCAGAAGCTGATTGTCCTGTTCGATCTGCTTTTGCGATTCCTGCGCTGAAAGAACTACCGGCGCGGTCTCACGGGAAGGATGCTGGAGGTGGCGCGCCAGTGGGATCGCCGACATCAGGAGCACACCGGTGGCAAACCCCCAGGAGGCCACCGTCATCCCGGGATGGAGACGCCAGGCGACGCGGGACGAGGTGCGCAGACGGAGGCTGTTCGAGGGACGCGACTCGCTCCACGCCATCGAAACGACGTTCAAGCTCTGCACGGAGACGCCGAACCGTTCTACTTCCGCGCGACATTGGTCGCATGCGGACAGATGCGCCGCCGCTTCGGCGTTTATCGCGTCGCCCATCATGTAGCTCGCAAACTGATCTTCTGGAAGGTGTTGCGTGCGGGATGAATTCATCGGGTTCCCCCTAACTCCTTGCGGATACTGGTGACAGCCCGGTGAAGGTGCGTCTTCACAGTATTCACAGGCATGCCCGTCGCCTGGGCGATTTCGGCAAGGTCCATTTCTTCGAGAAATCTCAGGATAAACATCCTGCGCTGGTTTACAGAAAGTTTTTCCATCGCGACTTTGACCTGTTCCGCGCGCTCGCTGGCCAGGATACGCGCTTCGGGCGACGTCTCCCCATTAGGAAGAAAAGAAGCCATCTCGGTCGCGTCGATGGCCGTTGCCTTGGCTTTGCGCCAGAACTGAAACTTCTTGGTGCGGAGATGGTCGCGGATGAGATTGTTGGCGATGGTGAAGAGCCACGTGCTGACGGAGCAGTCTCCACGGAAGGACGCGCGGCCGTTGTAGGCCTTTAGGAAACAGTCCTGCGTGATGGTCTCCGCGAGGTCCTGGTCGCCGACCGACAACATGACGTACCGCAGGACGCGCCCGCGATACAGACCGACCAGGGCATCGATATCGTCCAGTTCCGAGATAATGCTCACCCTGCAACTGAGGGGAATCATAGATGCGTCAATTGTGGTCTGCATACGCTTCTTGGGACGAGGATTTTCTCCCCCCGGTTTACTGCGCAGACCTTGTATTTTTTCTGAATCAGCGCTTCGCCAGTGTTTCGGGGTGATGCGCCAGAGACGGCTCCGGCGTATGCGGAGTCGCCGGCTCCAGAAGAGCGCTGTTGCAGCCAACGGGGGCGTTCACCGGATTGCATTGCGCAGACAGACCGCCGGGAAGACCGACGGTGTATCCGGTCCAGGGCGCTGGCTCCAGGACGGGAAAGTCTGTGCTGATCATCTGTGCGCCTCCGCTGAGGAGAAGATC
>JAHFTZ010000047.1:2863-9848 GCA_023265355.1 Terriglobus sp. | reverse complement strand
CGTGACGGAAGTCACCATCGTCTTCAAGCAGCCCCCCCTCCACATCTTCAAATCAGCGAAGAATACAGCGTCGGTGGAACCGAACGTTCTTACCATGCGCATCCAGCCAGACGAGGGCATCAAGCTGCAGTTCGGAGCGAAGATCCCTGGGCCGACGACCAACATCGCACAGGTGCAGATGGAGTTCTCTTACGCCGACGCGTTCGGCAAATCCTCCGCGAACGGTTACGAGCGCCTCCTGCTCGACGCTATGCTCGGCGACGGAACGCTCTTTGCAGAACGTGATGGCGTGGAAGCAACATGGGCACTGATGACGCCGATCCTCGAAGCCTGGAAGGCACAGAAGGTCGACTTCCCAAACTACGCAGCAGGTTCCTGGGGACCCAAGGAAGCAGACGATCTTCTTGCAAAAGATGGCCGTGCCTGGCGCGTCTCCTAACCTGCAATCATCAGAGCGCCGGCGAGTGCCGGCGCTCTTTTTGTTTCACAATAACTCGCATCCAATACGGTAAGGACAAACGGACATGGCACGCACAACGATCGCTGAATACTCCGTCTACGACACGCCAGAGCGCGTGGCCACCGCTGCTGCAAGCATCTTTGCCAAGGCCGCTGCGGAAGCCGTCGCCGCTCGCGGAGTCGCCCGCATTGCCATCTCAGGCGGCTCCACACCGAAGCGTATGTTCGCTCTCCTCGCCGACGAATCGCAGCCGTTTCGCGCGCAGGTAGCATGGGACAAGCTCGAACTCTACTGGGTCGACGAGCGCTGCGTCGCTCCCGACGACGCCGATTCCAACTACCGCATGACGCGCGAGCAGCTGCTCGGCAAGGTGCCCTTGCCTGCGGAGAAGATCTTCCGCATGGAAGGCGAGCTCGATCCGGAAGAGGCAGCCTCACGCTACGAATCTCTGCTGCGTATTAACTGGAAGCTCGAAGGCGCGCAGGCTCCGCAGTTCGACCTCGTTCTCCTCGGTATGGGGGATGACGGCCACACGGCCTCGCTCTTTCCGCATACCCAAGCTATCAACGAACTCGGTCGTCTTGTCGTAGCGAACCACGTTCCGCAGAAAGATACCTGGCGCATCACGCTCACCTGGATCGTCATCAATCATGCGCGCTCCGTCTACTTCCTCATCGAGGGCGCAGCAAAAGCCGACGTCCTCCACGAAGTGCTGCTAGGCGACTACGATCCTGAGCGTCTGCCCTCGCAACTCATTCGTCCAGAGAACGGCAAAGTCTCTCTCCTGCTGGATGCCGAAGCGGCGCGTCGCCTGCCGAAAGCAGGAGCTACAGAAGACTGCGAGACCGGCGTTCTGGAGCTGACTCAATGATCCTTGCAGGTGACGTCGGAGGAACAAAGGTCCATCTCGCACTCTGCACTTTTAAGGAGGGCAGGTTAGTGATCGTGCGCGATCAGAAGTTTCCCGCCACAGAGTTCAAAAGTCTGCAGGACGTGGTCGCTGCCTTTCTGGGCACGAAAGATACCGCCGAAAAGGTGGAGCACGAAGTCGTCGCCGCCTGTTTCGGATGCCCAGGCCCCGTGCGCGACGGAAAGATCCAGCTCACAAACCTTCCTTGGAATCTCGACACACGCGAACTCTCGAAGCTCCTGCAGATCGAGCATCTCTATCTCATCAACGATCTCGAAGCGAATGGCTACGGCATCGCCGAGCTTCCGCCGGAGTCGCTCTTCACCCTCTTCGACGGTGACCGTGCCGCCATTGGTCATCGTGCTCTGATCTCTGCTGGTACTGGTCTTGGAGAGGCGCAACTCATCTGGAACCCCACGAGCCGACGTTTCCTTCCGCTGGCTTCCGAAGGTGGTCACGCTGACTTTGCTGCCCGGACTCCGCTCGAAATCGAGATGCTGCAGTTCCTCATCCAGAAGATGAATGGGCGCATCTCCTGGGAGCGCGTCGTCTCCGGTCTGGGTCTACAGAACATCTACGGCTTCCTCCGCGACGGCAAGAAGATGGAAGAGCCGGACTGGCTGCGCGAACGCATGGAGAAGGAAGATCCGAACGCCGTCATCGGCACCTGCGGAGAAGACGGCTCCAGCGAACTCTGCGCAAAGACGCTCGATATCTTCGCAGGCGCCTTTGGCGCGGAAGCAGGAAACTCCGCTCTTAAACTCCTCGCTGCGGGTGGAGTCTACCTCGGCGGAGGCGTAGCTCCGAAGATCCTCAAGACGATGCAGAACGGAACCTTTCGCCAGGCATTCCTGGACAAGGGCCGCCTCTCTCCTCTACTGCACACCATTCCCGTCCGCATCATTCTGGAGCAGCGTTGCGCTCTCATGGGGGCTGCCGCTTACGCCGAACAGCGGGCCGCGGAGATCTCCGGCCGTTCGGAACGGTTCGCGTCTCAATCGGCAGGCTAAAACGTACTCTTTATAAGAAAGCACGCATGTCTCTGCATAAATACTGCCGCTTCTCGCTGTTCTGCGCACTTGCGCTCGTCGCTCTCCCAGCCTTCGCACAACGATTGCCCGCTGGCGTGCGGCCGGAGCACTACGCTCTGCACTTCACGCCAAACCTCGCGACAGCAACCTTCAGCGGAGAAGAGTCGATCGACCTGATTCTTGACGCACCTCAGACTTCGATCACGCTCAACGCGCTTGAGTTGAAGATTGCGAGCGTGAAAACGGACTCGGGCGATCTCGCCACGGTCTCTTACGATGAAGCCAGGCAGCAGGCTACGTTCCTCTTCGCCCAGCCGCTTCCGGCAGGAAAGAACCGCCTCCAGGTAAGCTTCACGGGCATCCTCAACGGCCAGCTTCGCGGCTTCTATCTCTCCAAAACAGCCAAGCGAAACTATGCCGTGACGCAATTCGAATCGACGGACGCCCGCCGCGCCTTTCCATCGTTCGACGAACCTGCGCTGAAAGCAACGTTCGACATCTCGCTCACCATCGACAAGGGCGACACCGTCATCTCCAACGGCCCACAGATCGCGGACAAGCGTGAGACCGATCCTGCAAAACACACGCTCACCTTCGCGACCACGCCGCGCATGTCCACCTACCTCGTCGCCTTTCAGGTAGGCGACTTCAAGTGCTCCAGCGGCAAGTCCGAAGGCATCCCTATTCGTGCCTGCGCCACGCCGGATAAAGTCGGCATGACAAAGTTCGCGGTCAAAGCGGCAGAACACTATCTCCATTACTACAATCGCTACTTTGGCATTCGCTATCCCATGCAGAAGCTCGACATGGTCGGCATTCCCGACTTTGAAGCCGGAGCCATGGAGAACTTCGGCTGCATCACCTATCGTGAAACCGATCTCCTGCTCGACGAGAAGTACGCCTCCGTACCTGCGCTGCGTCGCGTCGCTGTAGTCGTAGCGCATGAGATGGCGCACCAGTGGTTTGGCGATATGGTGACCATGCAGTGGTGGGACAACGTCTGGCTTAACGAGAGCTTTGCGAACTGGATGGAGTCCAAGGCCGTCGGCGAATGGAAGCCCGAACTCATGATGCGCGATGACGAGGCTGAGACGCTGAACAGCACGCTCAATCTGGACTCGCAGACCTCCACTCATCCCATCCGTGCACGCGCCGATACGCCCGCGGAGATCGAAGAGATGTTCGACGGCATCTCGTATGGCAAAGGCGGTGCCGTCATTGGCATGGTGGAGCACTACCTGGGGGAAGAGGTCTTCCGTCAGGGCGTGCATAACTATCTCGCCGCGCACCTTTACGCCAACGCCACGGCGGAGGACTTCTGGAATGCCCAGACCGCGACCAGTCACAAGCCCATCGACGCCATCATGTCGAGCTTCGTCGAGCAGCCCGGCGTTCCCCTGCTCACCGTGCAGAAGAAGAGCGCAGCCGACCTGGCAATGCAGCAGAGCCGCTTCCTCCTGAACTCAGAATCTTCCAGCCCGGTTAATCCCGGCTGGACGATTCCTGTCTGCATGCGTGGAGGAAGCTGCCAGGTCACTACGCCGACGGAGAACAATGTTTCTCTGCCAGCAAAGAGTCAGATCCTCTACGCGAATGCGGACTACAAGGGCTACTATCGCAACGAATACCGGGCGGAAGATCTTCCCTCTGTCATTGCCTCTGCGCCCCGGCTCAACGCTCCCGAACGCATCGGCCTGGTGGGCAACCAGTGGGCCATGGTCAGCGCACGCAGACTCTCGGTGGGATCGTATCTTGATCTCATCAGCACGCTGCGCATGGATCAGGATGCCGCGGTCCTCGATACCGCATTCATCGGAATCGACTACCTGATGCACCGTGTAGCAGATGAGAGCGAGCGCGAAGGTTTGAATGCTGCCATCCGCGCAGAGTACGGCCCCGTCTACCGTGCTCTTCCAAAGGCCTCAAAGCATGACGATCCGAACGCGAGAGAGAAGAGAGCGCAGCTCTTCAAAGTACTCGGAGCGGCGAACGATCCGCTCGTCGTCCAAGAGGCTCGCGCTCTCAAAGACCGCTACTTCAAGCATGACAACTCCGTGGATGGGCTGCTCGCCACGGAATCCATCGCCATCGCGGCATACTCCGGAGATGCGGCGTTTTACGATCAGGTACTCGCCTGGGAGCGAAGCTCGCAGGATCCTCGGACGCGTACCTCCGCGCTTCTTACGCTCACCTACTTCCGCAACCCCGAGCTCGTAGGCCGGACGCTCGAACTTGCAATCAGCGGCGAGGTGCGGAACCAGGACAGCTATTCTCTAATCACGCGTCTGCTCGCTTCTCCTGAGACACGTGTACAGGCCTGGACGTTTCTCAAACAGAACTGGCAAAAGGCCGCGACTACGTTCACCGTCTCCTCAGGGCAGAGTGTGATCGCCGCGACCGGGAGCTTCTGCTCGAAGGGCGATCGCGAAGATGTGGCCCAGTTCTTTGCAGAGCATAAAGTGGCCGCCGCGGAGCGGACCTTGCAGATCGCACTCAGCAGAATTGACGCGTGCGCCTCCGCAAGAGAATCACAGCAGCCGGAATTGGATCAGTGGTTGAAGCAGAACGGAGCGCGCGAAGTTAGCGCTCATTAGCCGTAGCTTGCACCCGGCCATCGGCTTCCATGAGAAATGTCGTCGCACCGACCATATCCGTGCGAAAGGTGCGAACGCGCGCACTCTGCAGTCGCTCCAGAACTTCTCTCCGCGGATGTCCAAAGCGATTGTCGCGGCCATCGGAGATCGCGGCATACTTTGGTGCCACTGCCGCCAGAAATTCCGGCGTGGTGGAAGTCCGGCTGCCATGATGGCCCACCTTGAGCAACTCGCTCTTCAGCCTTTGCGCATCGCGCAGCATGGCTTCTTCGCTCGGCGCTTCTGCGTCACCCTCCAGGAGCAGCGACGCATTCTGCCATCCGATCCGCATCACAAGTGAGTCATTGTTACTCGGCATCGCCCCCGGCAGATACCCTGCCGCCGGTGCAAGGATCTCCACTCGCGTCTGCCCCCAGTCGATCGCATCTCCTCTCTCACGCAGCCTTCTCACATGGATCCCCATCGAGGTCGCCTCTTGCAGCAGTGCGCGAAACTGCGAAATCGGAGAGTCCACACTGACCCAAAGCTCGCGCGGATGAAAGTTCTCGAGCAAAGAGGGCATACCTCCCATGTGATCGCTATGCGCATGCGTTAAAACCACTACGTCCAGCTGGCTCACGCCCCGGCTCCACAGGTAAGGAGACACCACCTCTTCGCCAATGTCGTAAGGACTGCTCGCCGCCATCTCGGCGGTCCCCACCGGGCCTCCCGCATCGATCAACATCGTGTGTCCGTCCGGCGAAGCTACGAAGATAGAGTCTCCCTGGCCTACATCCACTGCGGTCATCTCCAGTCGCTGCGGTGAGAGACGAGGCCGGATCGGCCAGAGGATTAAAGCGGCCATCACTGGTAGCAAAGCAACTCCGACCCATGCCACCTTACGCGATCCGCGCAGCAACCACACTGCTGCCATCATCGCGATGCAGAAGGCAACCACGCGAAACTGCGGTGGCTCTGCAACTCTCCAGTTCGCACCATGCGCAAGGCTCACACGATGCAGAACGGCGGTCACAGCATGCAACAGGCCTGCTGCACAAACGCCTGCAGGAACAGCCATCGGCACCCACACGCAGGCAAGCACGAAGAGAAGGGCAAGAGCGCCCATGAGAAAAGGAATCAGAACGATGCAGATCAGATTCGCAGGTAAAGCGAACGGTGTCAGACGATGGAAGTAAACCATCATGGGGAGGGACATCAGCAGTTCAGCCATTGCAGAGAAAAGCACAAGCTCCAGAAGCCATGCAGATCCCCGCACCGCCCAGGAGAGTATGTCTGCCGCGACGATTGGTTTTTGGGGGAGAAGTGCATTGGAGATCATGCGCAGGCTTACGCGAAACTGCGCCAGCACAGGCGCAAGATGCGCATCCCAGGCAAGGACGTGGATGGCTCGCGAAGCCCGCGCATACGGCAGAAAGCTTCGCTGGGCCAATGGCAGCGCGATGCCTGCAATCGCGATCACAGCAAGGATCGTCATCTGAAAGCCCGCTTCAAAAAGCGAGGAGGGAGCGACGAGCAGCATGCCCAGAGCACTTCCTCCAAGAGCATTCAACGCATGTCTCTGGCGTGTGAACAGCGTCGCGATGAGGAACACAACCGTCATCCAAAGCGCTCTTTGCACCGGGAGACCGAAGCCCGTCAGCACAGAGTAGCCACTCGTGAGCAACAGGGTGAGAAGGGTTGCCATTCCGCGACCGCAACGCAGCCACAAGAGGAGCGAATAGATTCCCCATGCCACCAGACCGACGTGCAGACCTGCAACCACTAGAAGATGGAAGGAACCCGTCCTCTCGAAATCCAATCGAGTTCGGCGCTGCAACGCGCTTCGATCACCCAGCAGCATCGCGTTGAAGACGCCAGCATCTGTTTCGGTGACGCGCAGCCACTGTGGCATGCGCAGATTCTCTCTGCTCTGCGCGTAGCGGTCGATGCGCTGCTCAGCCCATCTCCGCACGCTGAATAGCCTGCATTGCCATGACATGCTCTCCGCGTG
>JAHFTZ010000047.1:0-2853 GCA_023265355.1 Terriglobus sp. | reverse complement strand
TCCGCAGAGAACTTCGGGCAAGGCGGCGTTCTGCATCGTGATGCGCACGGTGCCATCCATCGGCACCATGCGCGAGATATCGGGAGTCACTTCTTCGATGGTGTGAACCGCAAGATCGACCACCCACGCCTCGGCAGGCATCTTGTGCGACTCCGAGATCTCCTGATCAGGAGCGGCCTCCGTTCTGCTTCTGTTCTCCTCCGCTGTCTCCTCTACGCGCAGCCGCTTCACGCTCCGAACCGTGCCGTCCACCTCCCGGCGCAGCCCATCCGCATACTGTTGGAGAGCCGTCTGCGGCAGAGGTCTCACTTCCAGCGAAGAGCACGTCCAGCCAAGCGCGATCCACGTCACTCCGAGCGCAAGCATACGTATGGGGCCGGTGAGTGACGAGCATATCCAAGCGATGATAGCGAGAAGACAGGTGCATGTGCATCGAAGAGCCGCAGTTTGCCATCGCGCGATCAGAAGGCGGTCAGCGGCAATCCCTCCAGCAAAGCATATCGCCCCGAACAATAAGGGGTGTGTGCGAAAGACGAGTGAATCGAGCGCGGAAAATCTGGCGGGATGTCCGGCATGCTGCTTCCGCTTGTGTGACTCATCCACGCCCTGCACGTCGATCCAACGCTCCCCGGGTAAGTCCTAGAAACCCGCCTAGCGCTGAAGAACCGTCACAGTTTCCATGTGATAAGTCTGCGGAAACAAATCGACCAGATGAAGCTCAGCGAGGCGATAGCCGGAGTTTAGCAGCTTTCGCAGATCGCGGGAGAGCGTCTCGGGATCGCAGGAAACATACACGATCTCTCTCGCTGCTATCTTTGCGAGCAGGCCGCAGAGTTCTTCGCCCAGACCAGCGCGCGGCGGATCCACGACGATCAGATCCGGCTTGCGCAACGTTGCAGAAGCAACCTGCTTGCGTAGGAAGTCAACGCACGTCTCGCGCACCGCCTGATGGCCCGAGTGTGTAACGAAGTCACGCAGGCTCCCAAAGGCACGTTCTGCGATCTCCACTGCAATCACTTGTTCGAATCGGTCAACGAGCGCCTGCGTAAACAGCCCAGCTCCGGCGAACAGATCCCACGCGAGCTGGCCACGTCGTTCGCCAAGAGCAAGCTGTACAAGTTTCCCCACCAGGTATCGATTGACCTGGAAGAAACCTCCACGCGCAATGGCGTGCGTATACTTCCGTCCCAGCGCATCGACTTCGTAGAGCAGCTTCGGTTCGCCCCATGCGGCGACTTCGATCTCTTCGACCTGTTCCGCAAACACTCTGCGCTTTGATGTGTTGGTGCTCGCAGCCACAGGCCGAACGGAAAGACCCGCTCCGCTCAACTCGGAAACAGAAGCGCGAATCGCATCGCAGAGTCTACGAAACTGCTTCGGGCTATCGCGTTCCATCTCCTCCATCGCGGCGTTCAGAGAAAGGGACAAATGCAACACCCCCTCGTTGGCGTCGCAAAAGAACTCAACCTCGCGGGACTGCGTAGGGACAAACTGCGAGTTCGCAATAAGTGCCTGCGCGGCTCTCCATAAAAGCGGCGTGGCGATGGGGCACTCGCGTGCTTCCATGAAGACGCGCGATCCGCGCATGGCATACCCAACCCGCCATCGACCCTCGAAAGAATCTAGCCGCAGACGAATGCGATTGCGATAACCCCACGGCTCCGCAGAGTGAGTACGCAGATCTTCAGGAACCGGAACACCGTTGCGCTCCAGCATCGTGCGCAGAATGCCCTCTTTGATCCTGAGCTGTTCTTCGTACGAAGCGTGTTGATACTGGCATCCACCGCAGACGCCGAAGTGCACACATTCCGGAGCCACGCGCTGCGCAGAAGGCTCCGATACAACTTCGATGCGCCCCTCGTCACTCGTTCCAGAGCGCGGTGCAAGCTGGATCTCTTCTTCCGGAAGCGTGAAGGGGATATAAATCGAACGGCCTTCAACGCGCGCCAGACCTGCGCCACCGTAGACCATCCTTTCAATGCGGACACGTTCCGAGCCGTTCATCCCTGGCTCATGTAGAAAAGACTCAACCTCGGCAAGGCATTCTCTTCGAGCAACTTCTTCTGCAAAAACTGATCCTGGATCTGGCGAATCTGCGCGCCCTGCATCTTGCCGCGATAAGGTGCAAGCTCGCGGGCCGCCTGCTCCTGCAGACGCAGAAGATCATCTTCTTCGGCGGTCAACTTCAGCGCGGAGAAGATCCTCTCTTCCATCGAAGTCAGCGCAAGCTCGACGCTCTCGATCTGGCTCGCGTCCCCCGTGCGCACCTGCTCGGCGAGCGCACGCAGCCTGGTCGCAGACGTGCGCAGCGTCTCGCCAGTCACACCGTCCATCAGAATCTCGTCCAGTATCTGCGCGTTCTTTTCGAGATACGCTGCGATGCGGTGCGCTTCGAAACCGCTCTCCTGCGCTACCGTCTCTTCCGTTGCGGACGATGCACCAATCGCAGCCTCACTCATCGCCTCCGCCGCGTGCATCACGCTCTGCGCGCACCAGGCCAGGCCATTGATCTTCTTCGATCGCGCACTGGCCTCCCCACGCTTTGCATCCTGTTTATCGAAGGCATCATCGATGCCGCGCAGTACGGCCTCCACCGGTATCCCCGACTCGCGCCAGATCTCGATCAGTGCCCAATCCAGCGTGGAAAGGAGCAGCAGCGAACCGCGCCGTTGCTGAAACCGTTCTTCGATCTCGGTAAAGTAGTTGAAGTAATTCAACGCAGATTCCTATACCTTCGCAGTCGGTTGTGGGGTGGCGGAAGCGCGACGTCGGCTCCGTTCCAGGTTGCGATCAAGATTGCGTTCATGGATCAGGCGAAGACCGTCCAGAGTCAACATCTCATCGACTACTTCA
>JAHFTZ010000459.1 GCA_023265355.1 Terriglobus sp. | reverse complement strand
CAGCGGTTCTCCGCCGGTGAAATGAACGTGAAGGATCCCGAGCTGGGCGGCCTGCCGAAAAACCCGGATCCAGTCTTCCGTGGAGAGTTCGTCTTCCGCACGTTGCATCTCGATAGGATTGGAGCAATAAAGACAGTGCAGCGGGCAGCGATGCGTAAGCTCGGCGATGAGCGAAAACGGAGGTGGCAGAAGCTTTACGGGTTGTGGTGAAGCGGTCATGGATCGTATCGGATCACGCCGCGTTGTTGCATGCGCTCCAGAAGAGCGAGTACGTCCTGCTGGATCACTTCCGGGGACGCGCCCGGGTACTCTGCTAGGAGATTGGTCGCGATCTCGGCGATGCTTCGCTTGCCGTCAAGACGAGCAAGCACTTCACGCGCGGGTCCTTTCAGGTTCAGTGCCCCCTCGGGGATCAGAAGTGCGTCTCCGGCAGGATGCAGGCGGCAACCGGGGGATAGCCTAGGCACGGAATCGAGGTTCATCGCTGCTCCTGCAGTGTGTTTACGTTCTCTTCCTGGGGAACGAAGCAGCCGGGTGGAATATACCCGGGCGTAACGTAGGCGTAGTCAATGGCGTCGAGCTGTGACCAAAGAATCGCGCATTTGGACTCCAGGGCTCCGACGACATCTTCCTGTTCGGCGCGTGTGATCGCATGAGTCGATACGTAGTCGAGCGCAAAGGCCGCATCTTCCGGAGCCTGCGTGAGGCGGTCTACAAAGTAAGCCAGGCCAGGCGTCAGATACGGATAGTGCTTTCGCATCTGGTCCATACGAAGAGAAATGAGGCTGCGCGAGAAGAGTTCCGTGAGGGACGAGGCGACTGCCACTAGAAGAGAGTTGTCGCGAACGAGCGCAAGGTAAGCATCGACGGCGTAGCGAACGCCCGGCAGGACGCCTGCGCAGGAAATGACCTCAGTTCGCGCGAGCCCTGCGGCTTCCGCCAACCGAAGCCATTTTTCGATGCCTCCATATCCATCCTGATCACCGTCGTGGTCCAGAATGCGTTTCCGCCAGGCGCGGCGAAAGTTCAGGTCGTCCGAACGGGAGAGCACAAGAGCATCCTTGATAGGAATTCGGCTCTGGTAGTAGTAGCGATTGAGCGCCCAGGCTTGCAACTGTCCCCGCGTTAGTTCGCCGCGGTGCATCCGGAGATGGAAAGGATGCAGGTGGTGGTAGCGGTTTGAACCCACGCTCAGAAGCCGCTGGTGGAGTTCGTCTTTCGAAAGAAGATTCATGCCGCTGCCTCTGAGGATGGCTGTAGGATCAACTCCCAACCGTCATGGCCGATCTGCCATCCCGCACGCACAGTTTCGTCATATTCCGTGCTCATACAATCGAGAATGGGATTGGTGTTGTTGATGTGAAGGAGCACTTTCGTCGGCACGCTCACGTCCCGTAGCAAGGCTAGGGTGCCGTCTTCGCCGCCCAGCGGAATATGGCCGATGGATCGGGCCAGAGGTGTTCCCGCCTGCAGGCGGTTGAGTTCCGTATCGCTCCAGAACGTAGCGTCCACGAAGATAGCCTCGCAGGTGCGGTAAAGGAGGCGCAGGTCGTCCGTTACTTCTGGAACGCTAGGCGTGTAAGCGATACGTCTGCCCTCGCATTCGAGGAGCAGGCCAATGCTCGCTTCACCCTTCGGGATTCCGGGAATCGCAGAGGCATAGAAGGGAAGCGCGCCGGGCAGCGGAATGGGGGTGCATACGATCTGCGAGTCCGCGAGCTGAAACGACTCAGCGGGACGGATGTCGATCCAGGTGATCTGGCCGGGGAGCCGGTCGAGCATGCGGAAAAAGGTATTGGCCTGCAGGGTTTGACGCACCACGGAGGTGGCATACACGAGAAGCGGCTGAAACTCCCGGAGCAGCAGAAGACCAAGGACCTGATCGAGGTCTGCCCCCGTCAGCACAATGGCTCGAATGGGCGTATTCCGTTGGCCCTTTTCCGCAATTGGCTGTAGATCAGGAGTCGCTTCTATCTGTGAACGCAGGTCGGGGGAGGCGTTGAGGAGAAACCAGTCTTCTCCATTGCTTGAAACAGCCGATTGAAGCTGTAAGCGGGCCGCGGCGCGCAGAGGCTGTTGCCGGCAGAGATCACAGAACTGGCATGCACAGTTCCATTGAGGAAAGCCGCCACCGGCGGCCGTCCCCAGCAGTTTGAAGTGCAACATCCGTTAGAGCTCCGTGGGAGCGTAGGCAGTCACTTCACAGCCGAGGGTTACTTCCTCGAAGTCGGGGCGGGTCCATTGCTTTGTATTCATCGTTACATCTCCATTGTTAGATTGACCGCAGTGAACGATGGGACGATCACTGCCCAGAGGTTAACGCATCCAGCGCTCAGAAATGTCATTTGCTTATCTCGCCTTGCGCTGGTATTCGCTTGGTTTCAAAGAGTCTCGCTCCAAAGAGCGAGACACGTCGACCCATCTGGGTATGCGGGATAGGAGGTTTCCCAGAGCCGACGGAGATCGTTGCCGAGGGAAGGGTGCTGTCGGGGTCCTACATTCGGCAAACCCTTGACACTCTTCAGCATGCAGGCATCTCCGTTGATGTCAGCCCGGATCTTTCTCGTTTGGTGGTGCATCCGGGCAAGTTTCGAGCGGGTAAGTACTGCATTGCGTGAGACTTCACTGCGGCCTCCTGCCTCATAGGAGCTTCGGCGCTCTTCGA